>JBDTIP010000157.1:0-4563 GCA_039936295.1 Gemmatimonadaceae bacterium | reverse complement strand
GGCTGAACACCCTGCTTGGCGGCCCAATATCGATCGTAGTTGAGGTTCTTGAGAACACCGTTCTCAATGAAAACCACTCTCTGCGTCGGCAGTCCATCCTGCGTGAATCCACTGCCGAGGTTGTCGGCCGGATCCGAGACGAGGGTGACGCGCTCGTCGGCGACCTTCATGCCGATCTTGGTGCCGCCGCCCGGTTTGGAAAAGAAGGAGCGCCCCTCGTCCGCGGCGCGCGCCTGCGCGGCGAAACCGAGGATTGGGATCATGTTACCGACTGCGGTCGGTTCCAGCACGACCGTGTAGCGGCCAGGCTCCACGGCTACCGGGTTACGCGACGCAGCTGCTTTTTGCGTGGCAGTCGCGCCGACCGCTTCCGCGTCGATACCGGACCAGTCATTCGCATTGGCGCCGCCCCAGCCAGAGCCAGTACCATCCGGTGTCCTGACAGTCGCGGTCAGGCTTGCGCCACCGGTTTGCTCAAAGGCAAAGAGGCCATGGGAATTGGCGAGAGCCCGAGTTCCGACGCGTGACTCGATGTAGCCTGTCGCGACGAGTCCGGCGGCGCGCGCGCGATCGGTGATTGCCTTCACTGCGCGCGCGCGATCTACGGCATCCGGGAATGAAATGCTGGTCTGCGCGACACTTGGATAGTTTTGCGGTCCAAGTCCCGGCATCGACTCGGGATCCTCGACGCTAAGATGCGCGAGATCTTCGGCGGCCTTGACCGCAGCGGCGAGCGATGCGTTGTCTGCCTTGTTGGTGGTGATGCTGGCGGATCGCTTGCCGAACGTACTGCGGATCGTGATGGTGGTGTCGGTATCATCGCCGGCGGTCGAGACCTGATTGACGGCGAAGCGTGTGTTGGCGCGCGCGTCGCTATTGATGCTGACGGACGTTTCGTCGGCTTTGGCGAATGCCAGTGTGCGCTTGGCCAGCGCTTCCGCATCGGTGCGGTTAAGGATGCCGGTCGGCATCGAGCCAAATAGTGATGTCGGGCGGCTCATGCCTTTCTCCCGGTATTGATGACGTTGATATTGCGGAACCGGCTCGGCACGCAGCCGTGGCTTATTGCGTTAGACTGGGTTGGCTGTCCCTTGCCATCGCTGAACGCGCCGCCAAGCTGGTAGGACTTTGGGCCGCCGATCATGTCGAGACTGCCCCAGAAATCCGGAGTACGCATCTGGTACGCGACGTCCTTGAGCATGCCTACGATCTTGCCACCCTTGATCTCGTAGAACACCTGACCGCCAAACTGCGCGTTATAGCGCTGCTGGTCGATGGAGAACGACCCGTCGCCGACGATCGCAATTCCGCGATCCGTCGCCGCGATGATGTCCTCGTAGCTGATATCCTTGCTTCCGGGCAGCAGTGAGACGTTTGGCATGCGCTGGAACTGCACATCCTGCCAGGACTGGGCGTAGGAGCATCCATGCGAGCGCGTCGGCCTGCCCTGGCTCTTGTACCACCAGTCAAGCTGCATCGCCTGCTCGCGAGTAGTCTGATAGTCCTGCAGAATGCCTTCCTTGATGATCATGAAGTCATCAGGTTTGACGCCTTCATCATCCCAGCCGATGGCGGAGAGCGACCCGTGTTGCGTGCGATCGCCTCGGATGTTCATGAGCGGCGAACCGTACTTGAGCTTTCCGAGCATTTTTTCCGGCGGACTGACGAAACTGGTACCGGCATAGTTGGCTTCGAAACCTTCAGCGCGATCCAACTCCGTCGGATGCGCGACCGACTCGTGGATGGTGAGCCACAGGTGAGTGGGATGCAGCACCAGGTCGTAACGTCCGACGTCCACGGACTTGGCTGAAAGCTTCTGGACCGCTTCATTGGCCCATTTGGTCGCGCCATCGACGAAATTGACGCTTGTGATGTACTCGTAGCCCAGACCCATCGGCGCGATGTCGTTGGACGCGCGGGTCTCGAAATCAGAGTTGTCGGCGGAGACAGCCGTGACGTTCATCGACGGTTGCGCGCGGTAGATCGTTTGGACGACGAAGCTGCCGTCTGAAGTTGCGAGCGTTTTTTCCTCGCGCAGGAAGAACATGTTGGACGAGACGAATTTGGCACCCTGCACCTTGAGTGCGGCCGCATTGGCCTCGAGGAGCAACGCCACCTTGTCTGTGATTGGCACATCGAACGGGTCGATCTGAATGGGGCTCTTCCATTCGCCGGTTGCCGCGGGGGCAGGCGCGAGAACAATCGGTCTCAGCTGAATCGCGCTATTGGCCTTCGCGATAGCGACGGCTTCGCGCGCGGTTTGGGCAACGACATCCTTGGTCAGAAGGTTACTGGCCGCAAAGCCCCAGGCGCCGTTAGCGAGCGCTCTGACACCAAAGCCGAGAGTGTCCGTATCGCTGACGTTCTGGAGTCGGCGCTCGCGCGTGCTAATCGCTTGGGACCGTCTGGCGGAGATCCGGATGTCCGCGTAGGTGGCGCCAGCGGCTCGAGCGGCGTCGAGTGCGACCTGGGTCAGCTCACGGTAGGTGGGGTCGCCGATTGACGGACCCGTGGGATTGCGGAGCCGATCGACCGTGCCGAGTCCACGGGTGCCCAGGGCGCCAGTGGCTGCGACGGCGGAGACCGTCTTGATGAAGTCGCGGCGGGAGTGGGTCATAGCACTGGTTTGAGTGGGTGCGAGCCGCCGGCCATGCTCCAGACGAAGTTGCCGATAGTGCTCCGGCTGCACCTGATACTTACGGAAAGCATGTGAGGTGTGTTGATCGCGGCAACGGGTCGCGAATCAACCTGGAGCGATGACGAACGCTCCGGAAGTGGTGAGGGCCGTGATGGCACCGAATTGAGGGGCGGGTGCCCATTGCAGCGGGGGCCGAGGGATTGCCCCGCGAGGAGGGGCTCCGTGGCGCTCAGCTGCATCGCGCGCGCGGTCCTCATTTGGGAATTCCCCCACACGGTACCCAGGACGGCCCGTTGGCGTAAATGTGAGCACGTAATGAGTCGGCATGGCGGTATGCGATGTCCTCCAGTTAGTCGTTTGCACCGAAATTAAGCTCCGGCGCGGCTCGAAGCCATTCTTTGATGTTGAGCGGGTCGCCAGGAAGATGTCCCGCGCGAGTATGCGGCACTTGGCATGTGGTATGCCTTCATCCCGGTACATGCATGCACGGCAACCTTCCGTGTGCGAAGGATTGCAGCCGTGCAGTACACCTATGTCACTGAGGGCGTCATGACGTCACCTGAAATGGAGAATACTGGGAACGCTGGCTACGGAACTGGCTCGAGCGGGACGCGCCAAGGTGTCAGCGAAGGGACCGGCCATTCCGGAGACATGGACGACGTTTCGTTCGCCCGGAACATGGGCGTCGATGAGGCGTCAGAGAAGGTGAAGGACGTTGCACAGCGAGGACTTGCAAACGCAGAGGACGCGATGAAGCAGCTTCAGGCAAAGGCCGGCGAGCTGACCTCGAATCTCATCGACAAGGTGAACGTGGACGAACTGACGCAGAAACTGGAGCGGCAGGTGCGTGATCATCCGTCGCGTACGCTGATGATGGCGGCTGGCGCCGGATTTCTGCTTGGCCGCCTGGTCAAGAAGTAGCCATGGCAGCGCCGTCGATGCGTGATTTTGCGGCGCGTGATTACGCGTCGCCCAGATCGTTCGGTGATCTCCTTAACGACCTGACAGACGGCAGCACTCAGCTCGTGCGGGACGAGATTCGTCTCGCGCGGATTGAGACAGTAGAGTCGGTGCTGGCGCTACGGCAGGGCGCGACGTGGCTGGGTGTCGGAGTGGGATTCGTGGCGTGCGCAGCCGGTGCCGCGGTAGCGTGCATCATCATGTTGTTATCGCTTTACATACTCGGCGGCCGTACCTGGCTCGCGGCGCTCATTGTCGCGGTGGTTCTATGCGTGGTCGGAGTGGTGTGCGTTATCCGCGCGAGAAGCGCGTTCAAGAGCGCGAGCCTTGCGCCGCGTGAGACTGCAACGTCCTTAAAGGAGACCGCCGCATGGCTGAAACATCCGACGAAATCCGCCGTCAGATAGAGGACACACGAGCTCGGATCGGCGGTACGATCGCCGCGCTGGAGCACAAGATCGATCCGAAACGGATTGTCGACGAGCATCCGCTCACGATCGTGGGTGTCGCATTTGGTGCCGGTTTACTCCTGTCAACAACCGGCGCGACTGGTCGCGCAGCACGAGAGGTGACGACACAGGTGCGCGCGGGGGCGCACAAAATAAATAGTGGCGCCGGAACTGCGTTGGACGGGATAGTCGATGCAATCGTCGGTGCGGCGACGGCGACGATCACGACGAAGATGAATGAGCTACTGCAGGTGATGTTCGACTCGGCAGTGAAGCCGAGGGGCAAATCGGGAAGGTTTACGCGCGCTGCATGAAGGGGTGAGCGCGGACGGACCAGGAAATCGGGATAGGGAGTAGCGGGTGATCCCCGCTACTTCCCTCCCACACCACCGGACATGCGGGTCCGCATCCGGCGGTTCGGAGTGTTGAGGTTAGCGCGGAGCAAGTTGTGGGACTCCAAGCTGATCGAAATATGACTTTGGCAGTGCTAGATGAAGAGCCGCATGATGGGCCACT
>JBDTIP010000156.1:0-7560 GCA_039936295.1 Gemmatimonadaceae bacterium | reverse complement strand
GTCGGCGCCTGGGCAGCAAGGATGCTGGGGATTGCCAGAACAGTTGCTGCGATCAGCGAAGTCGTGGTACGCATGGTTACGTTTGATTCGGAGGGTACGACCGGCGGTGAAAATGATCCGTGGTTAGCTTTTGTGCAATGCGGCTTGCCTCCATTGTTCTACTGAGCGCGCTGATCGCGGCCCCCATCGCGGCTCCCGTTGCGGCTCCCGTTGCGGCGCAGACCACGTCTGCGCCAAGCGGGCCACTGCCGATGGCGCACCCGCTTCAGCGGCTCGCGGCCGAACAGATGGTGATTCTGCCGGTTCAGTACCTGACCTTTGCGGATTCGCTTGGCTGGTCCGAGAGTGTTCCTTCGACTCGATCGTATCTGAACACGGTGGACAACGAAATTGCGTTCGCGCTGACCCAGCGCGGGCTCAAGGGTCGCTGGACCATGGCACCGGACCTGGAGCGATCGGTCGCTCGGAATCAGGGTTACGCGCCGGATCCGCGGGATCTGACGGCCGGCGAGGTGCGGAGCGCCGCGGCGACACGTGAATGGCAGCTCCACGAGCCGCTGGCGTCGCAACTGCGGTCGCTTATTGCGCTGACGGACGCGAGGTACGTTCTGTTCCCTGTAGAGATGCGGATCACTGGCTCACATGGATATGGGCATGCTACACTGCATCTGGTGATCATCGATGCGAGACGTTCGCAGGTACAGTGGGCTGGTGACCTATCGGGCGAACCGATGGCGAAGTTCTCTCCGGCGATAGCAGCGGACATTGCGTCGCGTCTCGGGGATCTGATTGCCGCGCCCATAGAGTAGCAACGTCACGCTCGGCGGATGACCCGCGTTCTTCACGTCTCGGATCTGCACTTTGGCCGTCCCGCGGTCCTCGAGCAGATAGATGCAATCGATCGTGCGATCGCCAAACGATCGTTCGACGTGGTAGCTGCGTCTGGCGACTTTTCTCAGCGGGCTCGGGCCGGCGAGTTCCAGAGAGCCGCTGTATTCCTTCGCGAAGCCAGAAAGTATTGCCCGGTCATAACGGTTCCCGGGAATCACGATGTGGCCTGGTGGTTCGCACCGGTGGGAATCGGCGACGAGGCGAAGGTGTATCAGAACTACCGGGAATACATCTCCGAAAATTTGGAGCCGACGCTGCAGGTTTCCGGCGCGTATTTCGTGGGGCTCAACACGGCCCACGGTGTGACCGCCCGAACGCTCACACTGAACCCGCGCGACATCTCGATAATTGGCGACCTGACGCCGAGGCAGTTGCAGGATACGACAGCGAAATTTGCGCAGGCTCCAGTTGGGTCGGCGAAGATCGTCGTGATGCATCACAACCCTGTGGCGGGGGAGCTGTCGCAACGGTTTGGGCTCAAGCACACATCCAGGATCCTGAGCATGTTCGCCGAGATGGGCGTGGAACTCATTTTGTGCGGCCATGATCACCAGGAAGCGGTGAATTTCATCGAGCATCCGCGCAAGGGCGTAGTGGTGTCCACGGCAGGTACGGTATCCAACCGTTCCCGGGGTGGGCGCCCGTCGTCGTACAACGTCATAACTATCGAACCTCAAAGCATCACGGTTGCAACATTTTTATGGGACGGAGAAGGGGAGTTCATTCCAGGACCGCAGCGCTGCTTCGAACGCTGAGAGACTCGCTTCGGCTGGAGAGATTGCGGCGGTTGTGGACGCAATGCGATCTCTTTGACACCATCGCAGTTGTGGAACAACCTCGCGCAGAGATTGCGCGTCCGGCACCGCCGCGCCCGGGTGTAGTGTCGATACACCGGAAGCGACGCTCGGCGCGTACACGCGCAAGCGACGTTGACGTGATAAGCAGGCTCCAGACGGCACATGCGGAGTACAATTCTGTGCTGTTTGGGGGCGGCCTTGTGCAAATTCGAATGCGCATCTCGCGCCGCATGAAGAACCGTCTTGGTCATTACATGGTTGCGGGCGGCGGTCAGCCAGCGGAGATCGCTATATCACTGCGCCACATCGAACGCGATCCGTGGGACGACATCCTACACACTCTGGTGCACGAGATGGTGCATCAATGGCAGGATCAAAATGGGATGGCGCTGGATCACGGGCCGACTTTTCGCGCAAAGGCGCACGAGATCGGGATAAGTGCCCGCGCGACGCGGCCGGCGGACTCTGCGGCAACAGCGCGCCGGCCCAAGCTTGCGGCACGGACCGTACAAAGTACACGGTATGCCAACGACCCCCAACAAAATTGACGAGCTCTACAAGCTCATAGATGGCATCGCAATCGCGATGCTCACGCCGTGCCGTATGGCGGATCGCTCGGGAGCAGTCGGGAATAGTCGCTCGGGCGGGATCGGAAATTCGCCTTTCGCGCTATCTTTCGAGGATGCCAAATCCTCTAGATCTCTATGATATCGACTCGCTTCTTTCCGAGGACGAGTGCGCGGTGCGCGATTCGGTCCGCGCGTTCGTCAATGACAAGGTGCTCCCGATTATCGGGAACGCGTACGTGGAAGGACGGTTTCCGAAAGAGCTGATCTCCGGAATGGCCGAGCTCGGCGTGCTGGGTGCAAACCTGCCGGAAGAGTATGGTTGTGCGGGACTCAGCAACGTCGCGTACGGTCTCATCATGCAGGAGCTGGAACGCGGAGATTCCGGCATTCGCTCGTTTGCGTCGGTGCAGGGGTCGCTGGTCATGTACCCAATTTTCGCTTTCGGTTCGGACGAGCAGAAGACGCGATTGCTGCCATCGATGGCTCGCGCCGAAACCATTGGCTGCTTTGGGCTGACCGAACCGGACTTCGGATCCAATCCAGGCGGCATGATCACGCGCGCCAGGTTGCAGGGTGACGGCAGCTGGATACTCAACGGCGCGAAGATGTGGATCACCAACGGATCGACAGCACATGTTGCGATAGTTTGGGCGAAGACCGACGATCATGATGACGACGGCCATTCAATACGTGGCTTTGTTGTGCCGACGTCGACGCCAGGCTTTTCGGCAAAGAACCAGAAGGGGAAGCTTTCACTTCGCGCGTCGGACACGTCTGAGCTGTCATTCCAGGATGTGCACCTTGCTGCGGACGCGATCCTGCCAAAGTCGGGTGGCCTGAAGAGTCCGCTGATGTGTCTTACGCAGGCGCGTTATGGAATAGCCTGGGGCGCAATGGGAGCGGCCATGTACTGTTACGAAGAGGCTCTCTCATACGCGGGCAACCGAGTGATGTTCGGGAAACCGATCGCTGGTTTCCAACTGCAACAGGCGCGTTTCGCCGAGATGGTGACCGAAATCGTGAAAGGTCGTCTACTCGTTCTGCATCTCGGCAGGTTGAAGGACGCAGGGAAAAGCACACCGCAGCAGGTATCACTCGCGAAGCGTAACAACGTTGACGTCGCTTGCGACATTGCGCGCGAAGCGCGCCGCGTGTTGGGAGGCAACGGCATACTGGCGGAGTACGGTGCGATGCGTCACATGGAAAATCTTGAGAGTGTGTACACGTACGAGGGAACCCACGACATTCATACGCTCGTTATTGGGCAGGCGGTGACGGGGCTATCAGCGTTCGAGTAATCGATCCACGGGCATTTGCGAAGGCCGTGAGCCGTTCGCAGGCTCGAGAGGCCTCTCGATATTCCTGGTGCGTTCCGGAGCACCGACGGTCTCGTGGGCGCGCGAACGCCTTCGTCGGCGCCCGTTGGCCCTCCTGGCCGGTTACATTACGTCATGCCCTCGCCAGCCGGGGCGGTATGACCTCCAGAACCGACACGTAGAGGAGACTTCCGCGGTGAAAATTGCCGTGTGCATAAAGCGCGTCCCGGACATGGACGTTCGCTTCAAGATCGCCGATATCGGCAATGCCGTAGACGAAGCCGGCCTGAAGTTCGACATGAACGACTTCGACTCATGGGCCGTCGAGGCAGCGTTGCAAATCAAGGACAGGGATCCGGCGACTGAGGTTGTGGTGGTGTCACTCGGACCGGATTCCGTGCAGGAGACAATCCGGAAGGCGCTCGCGATGGGCGCCGATCGTGGTGTGGAGCTAAAGGCCGCCCACATACCGTTCGATGGTCTCGCGATAGCTCGCGCCATCGCGGCAGAACTGAAGGACGGTGGGTACGATCTTATCCTCTTTGGAAAGCAGTCTGCCGACTCGTCTAACGGCATTGTCGGCGCGATGGTCGGCGAGTTGCTCGGTCTTCCGATCGTCACCGCGATCTCGAAGCTCGATATCAGCGGGCGTACAGGAACTGCGAAGCGGGAGATTGAAGGCGGACAGGAGTTCGTTGAGTTTCCGCTTCCCGCGGTGCTCACCATCGACCAGGGACTGAATACCGCGCGCTATCCCGCACTGAAAGGGATAATGGCTGCGAAGAAGAAACCTCTGGAAGTAAAGCCAGCGCAACTTGGCGAAGCGACTGTAACCGTGACAAAAATGGAATTGCCGCCTGAGCGCGCGGCCGGCCGGATTATCGGCGAGGGAGCTGGAGCGGTTCCAGAACTGGTAATGCTGCTCCAGACCGAAGCCAAGGTACTCTGACAATGGCAAACATTTTCGCATTCGCCGAGTCACGAAACGGCGAACTACGCAAGATTGCACTCGAGACCGTGACTGCCGCGCGAACTATTGCTGACGTGACGGGAGGCGAAGTTCACGCGTTCGTCGCGGGTACGCCGGGAATATCGGGAAAGGCCGCTCAGCTGGCACAGTATGGTGCTGATACGGTGATCGTAGCCGAGCACTCGGCGTTCGAGAAGTACAATCCGGAGGCTGTAGCGGGAATCGTTGCGGAACGCATACGATCTGGCGGATATCGGCTTGCGATTTTTCCTACTTCAGCGCTGGGCAGCGACCTGGCACCGCGGATCGCAGCCAAACTCGGTGTAGGACTTGTGACGGATGTCACAGAGATAAAACTCGAGAGCGACGCGGTCATTGTGAAGCATCCTGTCAACATCGGGAAGGTGATGTCGACGGTGAAGATCACATCGACACCGGCGCTCGTCGCGATTCGCGCGAACATGTTCACACCGGTCGAGAAACCGCGCGCAGGAAAGGTTGCAGTAGCTGAGGCCGTTGGCGACCCAAGCGCCTCGCGTGTAGTGGTGAAGGAGGTGAAGATGGGCGGCGGCGCCAAGCTGGACCTTGGTGAGGCGCCCGTTATTGTGAGCGGTGGCCGTGGCCTCAGAGGTCCGGAAAACTTTCATCTGGTCGAGGAACTTGCTGCGGCTTTCGGTAATGCAGCCGTGGGTGCAACGCGCGTCGTCACCGATGAGGGCTGGCGCCCGCACAGCGACCAGATTGGACAGACCGGCCGCCTGGTGAGCCCGCAGCTCTACGTCGCCGTCGGGATTTCAGGCGCAATCCAGCATCTTGCCGGTATGCGCACATCGAAGACGATCGTCGCCATCAACAAGGACAAGGAAGCACCAATCTTCAAGATTGCCGACTACGGTATTGTTGGCGACCTGTTCGAGATCGTTCCCGCTCTCACCGCCGCTGTCAAGGAGGCGAAGGCTCGAGGGTGAGGCGACATACGTTGAATATCCCTGGGAGATCCGCGCGATGACCGTAGGGCACGGCGTATTCATTTCGATAGTCGTTCTTGCGCTGGCGTTCTTCTCGTACAACGCGCAACGACTCATTCGTTACATGCGGAGCGTCGGTAGACCCGAAGACCGTAACGATCACCCTGCCGCGAGGATAAAGAACCTCTTTCTCATCGGACTTGCGCAGGCGAAGATCCTTCGCGAACCGGTCGCAGGTGCGCTGCACGCTTCCGTGTTCTGGGGATTCGTTGTACTTACGATTGGAACAGCCGAGATCATACTGCAAGGGCTGTTTCCCGGCTTTACCTACGCCGCGATCCTTCCCAAGCCGCTGTATCTCTTTTACATCCTGTCGCAGGAGCTTTTCGCAGTTCTCGTGCTTGTTGCCGTGGCAGCGCTGCTGTACCGCCGGATCGTGGTCAAGCCCCGACGTCTTCAGGGCGACCACGTTCACTCTGGCGATGCCATTCTGATCCTGTCGATGATCGCGGCGCTAATGGTGAGCCTGCTTTCGCTCGGCGCATTCGGTTTCGCGCTGAATCCAGACAGCGTGACAATGTTCCAGCCGATATCGTTCGCTCTCTCACATACGGTTTCGGGTCTATCGGTAACGACGCTTGCCGTGGGGCGCGATGCGAGCTGGTGGTTTCATGCGATCCTGATTCTGGTCTTTCTGAATTATCTGCCGTATTCAAAACATTTGCATGTTCTCACTTCGCTACCCAATACATACCTGGCAAACACGAGCGGCCCGGGCGTAATAGGAGCGATGAGCTACATGGACCTCGAAGCCGAGGGCGTCGAGCAGTTTGGCGCATCGGATGTGACGCAGCTTGGGTGGAAGAATCTTCTGGACAGCTATTCGTGCACCGAGTGCGGCCGCTGCACCGCGGCGTGTCCGGCAAACATCACCGGTAAGTTGCTCAGTCCGCGCAAGATCATGATCAACACGCGCCAGCGGCTGATGGAGCTTGCACCGCTCGCCACTGGCGACTTTGGCGAGTTCGAACATCCGCGGCTGGCAGCAGGCGAGGGGGCGGACGCTGGGGAGATCAGTGCAACGGCAGCATTGCAGAACACGTTGCTGGACAATTACATAACGGAAGAAGAGCTGTGGGCGTGCACCAGTTGTCGAGCTTGTGTGCAGGAGTGTCCGGTATCGATTGATCAGCTCGACATCATCAATGAGCTGCGGCGCGATCTTGTTCTGATGCAGTCGCGTTTCCCCGCAGAGATACAGCCGGCGTTCGAATCGATGGAGCGCAACGGCTCACCGTGGGCATTCGATCCCGGTGACCGGGCCAAGTGGGCGGAAGGTATGGACATCCCAACGATGGCCGAGATGGTCGAACGCGGTGAGCGTCCGGAGGTGTTGTTCTGGGTGGGATGCATGGGCTCATTCGACGATCGCGCGAAAAAGATAGCAGTCGCGTTCGCGAGAGTGCTCCAGGCCGCTGGGGTCCGATTCGCGATCCTGGGGCAGGAAGAGAAGTGCAATGGCGACCCGGCGCGCCGCATGGGCAACGAGTATCTCTATCAGATACTCGCCCGCGACAACATCGAGACGCTGGACCGTTACGGTGTGGAGACTATCGTTACGAACTGTCCGCACTGCTTCCACCAGATCGGCAACGAGTATCCGCAGCTGGGCGGTAATTACGAAGTTATCCACCACTCGACTTACATAGAGAAGCTTCTCGAAGAAAATCGTCTTCCGTTGAACGGTGAAGGCAAGCAGCTTACGGTGGCATACCACGATTCGTGCTACCTCGGTCGCTACAATGGCGTTTATGACGCTCCGCGCGAGACGCTCAAGCGCGCACTGCCAATGATGACACTGGTCGAGCCCGCCCGTACGCGCAGCCGCGGATTCTGTTGCGGAGCTGGCGGTGGGCGCATGTGGATGGAGGAAACAGTTGGCAAGCGCATCAACATCGAGCGCACGGAAGAGCTTGTTGCAACTGGTGCCGACGTCTTGGCAGTAGCGTGTCCGTTCTGCATGACCATGATCGGCGACGGCGTGAAAGC
>JBDTIP010000155.1:0-8615 GCA_039936295.1 Gemmatimonadaceae bacterium | reverse complement strand
GCTACACAACCGCCAACCGTTCGAACAATCAAGGTGCTCTCCGCGGGACACACCGCCGAACTGATTCGGAACGGCTTTCCGGCGCGGCTGCACTACAAGCTCGAACGTTGGGCTGCGGGATCGTTCGTCAACGACGTCAAGGCGACATCCGAGTGGGAATTCATCGTTCAGTACGACCCACTCGCCAAGACCTACAAGCTCATTCGCGCTACTACCCAGGCCGCCGTCATCATCGGCGAGTACTCAGACCTCGACGACGCTGAGTCAAAGCTCGCGGAGCCGTACCCTGCGCCTATCGCGCCGCCGCGCGTGGGTGAGAAGACGTACTACTCGCTCACTCTGAACGTGGAAGCGATGTCCCTGGGCGATCTAGAGGAAGTTCAGCGATGGTTGCGCGGCGAGTTACGGCCGGCAGTCCGCGGTCGCCGCAACGCAGGCGCAGCCGTGAGTTCGGGTATCAGAACCCTCGTTGTGCGCATACTGGGCGGCGAGCGCGTGGAATATCAGGCAAGCACGGGCGTGTTCAAGCCGTAGCCGGCGCCGCTACGGCGACAACGATGTCCATTACGTTGGTCCCCGTTGGTCCGGTTCGTATCAGCGCCCCGAGCGACTTCCAAAACGTGTACGTATCATTCGCCGCGAGCGCCGCGACCGGGTCGCGACCGCGATGCCGAGCGCGGCTGATGGACTCACCATCGGCGACCGCGCCGGCGGCATCCGTAGGGCCGTCTATCCCATCGGTGCCGAGCGACGCGACTGCGATATTCGTTACTCCATCCATTTCCATCGCCGCACCAAGCACGAGTTCCTGGTTGCGGCCCCCGACACCGTGCCCACGAACCGTAACCGTAGTCTCGCCGGCATAGACAAGTGCCACGCGGGCGCCCAGTCTCGCTGACTCCTCACGTACAGCTCGGACGATCGCAGCACCCATGGCGCTGGCCTCGCCACTGAGGGAAGTCGTTACCACTCGCGCCTCGTAGCCCAGCGACGCTGCCTGGGCACAGGCACCAGCGGCGGCGGTCACGTTACTGCCAATGATATGATTCTCGGCGTGCTCGAGACGAGCATCGCCTGGCTTGGGAGACTCGTCGGCACCAGATTCGAGGTGCGCCCGCACCGATGATGGCACGGAATCCCATACCTCGCGGACGTGGAGCACCGCAATCGCCTCGGCCACAGTAGTTGGATCAGGAACGGTTGGGCCCGACGCAATCGTATCCAGGCAATCGCCAATTACATCCGACAGAACGAGCGAGATAACTCGCGCCGGGTAAGCGAGTGCGGCGAGACGGCCGCCTTTAAGGAGATCCAGGTGCTTGCGCACGCAATTCAATTCCTGGATCGTTGCGCCAGAGCGAAGTAGCAGCGTGGTAGTACTGGCGATGTCGGCGACGGTGAGGCCGGCCGATGGTAGCGTCATCAACGCCGAGGCGCCGCCGGATACCAGGCATAGCAGTGTGTCCTTGTCGCCGAGTGATGAGGCGAGCCGAACAATTTCACGCGCACCATCGGCACCGCGCTCGTTCGGTACCGGATGACCGCCAACGAAACACGAGACGCCGTGCGGACACGATATCGGGGCTGGCGAGATGGCAACGCCGCCGATGCAACGCTCGCCCAGGACACCAGCCGTTGCAGTCATCATCGTTCCAGCAGCCTTTCCGACGGAGATGAGTGATGCATTTCCGTCAAATTGATATTGCTGCAGCGCGCTTCGGATGAGATCTCCGGGATCGACCGCAGCGATCGCTGCCAGGGCACATGTAACGGCATCCCTGCGAATCGCCTCGCTCATGACTGCGTCAAGCGCCCGCGGCGCTTCTCCGGGCGCGATATGCCGGAGTGTCGTAGACATCCGGATTCACGACGTTTGGTGCACGCTTGCCTGCCAGATGTGCCACGGCATTCGACGCGGCCATCGTGGCCATCCGATCCCGCGTGTCCTGGCTTCCGCTCGCGATGTGTGGCACCAGAAGCGCATTGCGGCATCCGGCGAGCCCATCGGCCATGAGCGGCTCGTTCTCGAATACATCCAACGCCGCACCCGCGATCACGTTGGCGCGCAGCGCCTCGACGAGTGCAACCTCGTCGACCACCGGTCCGCGAGCGACGTTTATGAGGTACGCCGTACGCTTCATCATGCCAAGCTCGTGCTTGCCGATCATGTGGCGCGTTGCCGGTGTGAGCAGCGCATGCAACGACACAAAGTCGCTCGTGCGAAGCAACTCCTCCAGGCCCGCCGCGCGTAAGTGAAGCGCAGGGTTCGACGCGTCGCTCGCGATCGCGGCGGGATTGTGCGGGTCGTAGGCAAGTACGTCCATGTCGAATCCCATCGCGCGCCGCGTGACCGCTGCACCGATCCGACCGTACCCGATGATGCCCAGCACCTTGCGCTTGCCCGTCCCCCCGGGGCTCACATCGCCGCCGAGGAATAGGTTCGGTCCCCAGAGCTTGTACCGCCCCGCCACCATGTACTCGTGTGCCTCCACTAGTCGACGCCCGATTCCGAGTATCAATGCCCATGTGAGATCCGCCGTGGTATCGGTTAGAACACCCGGTGTGTTCGACACTGGGATCCCAAGCTCGGTTGCCGCAGCGACGTCGACGTTGTTGAATCCAACCGCGTAGTTTGCGACTCCGAGCAACCGGGGATTGGCCGTCAGAACCTCGCGCGTCACAGGCTCCGTCAGCAGCGAGAGCAGAACGTCGGCACTACGAACGCCGTCGAGCAGCTCGGCGGCGGTGAGCCCCTTCTCCTCGTCCGCCTGACCAATGACGACGTTGGCGCCCGCTTCACGAAGAATCGGCAACGCCGCGTCGGGAATGCGACGCGTTACGAAAATCTGCTTGTCTTTCATGGTGCCCGTTAAATGGATGGCGCGATCAGCGGTACAGCTTTTCCTCGTCCATGAAGCGAGTGAATCCAGCCGAATCGGTGGAAGCTTCACTCATGCGGGCGACGCCTTCCTTGAGCCGATCGAGGCTCGTCGCGATCGAGAGACGAAGGAAGTGCTGGCCATCGGCGCCAATCTTGCCGAACGAATTCCGGTCCATTGTCGCCACACCGTAGCGGTACAGCAGGAACATCTGCAACATCGCCGATGGGCTGGTGCGCGAACGCTGCGCCGCCGGCAGCGCCTTGTGTGCGTCGATGATGCCGAGTCTTTCGCAGACGCCAGCGACGTTGGGGAATACGTAGAAGGCGCCTTTGGGATTCTGGCAACGCACGCCATCCATGCCGTTCAGCGTGGGTACGATCCAGTCACGACGCTCCTGAAACGCGGCCACCATCCGGGCGATCTCGGGCGGTGATTCCGGACTGGTGAGCGCCACGCGGCCAGCTTCCTGGATGAATGGCGGAACACACGACACCGTGTTGATCGTCAATTGCTTGAAGATCGCAGCTTCGGCCACGGTGGGCAGAACGACAAAGCCGAGTCGCCAGCCCGTCATCGCAAAACCCTTTGAGTGTCCGGACGAAATTATGGTGCACTCTTGCATGTTCGGCTCAGCGGCGATGCTGTGATGCTGTGCGCCGTCGAAGATGCACTGCTCATAGATCTCGTCCGAATACACGCGCACATCGCGGGGTGCAAGCTCGCGAATCACACTGGCGAAGCCTGCCAGTTCCTCCTTCGACAGCACCCCGCCGGTGGGATTGGACGGCGAGCACAGGAAGATCACGCGTGTGCGCGGCGTGATGAGCGCTGCGAGATCGTCCGGCGTGAAGCTGAAGCCGGACTCTTCGCGCAGGTGTAGTGGGACTGGCTTGCCACCGACGTAGGTGACCCAGGATTCATATATCGGGAAGCCGGGGCTCGGATAGATGACCTCGTCGCCCGGATTGACGTACGATTGAATGGTGAAACCAATCCCGGGCTTCCCGCCCGTAGTCACAACTACGCGATCGGGCGTGACACTGATACCACGGGTACCGGAGATGTGGGCAGCGATTGCCTCGCGCAACCCGATGACGCCTTGTGGGTCGCAGTAGTGCGAGTTGCCGCGCCGGATTTCGGCGATCGCTGCTTCGTTGATGTGCGGCGCGCTGTCGAAGTCAGGCTCGCCGATGTTGAGCTTCACCACATCCACGCCGCGGCTGGCTACGCGGGCGATGTCCGCCCCGACACTGAAGGCATTCTCAGTACCGAGAGCCCCGATGCGATCAGAGAAATGCGTCATGGACGAAAGATATCCGCAATACAGCCGTATGCGCGATAGCCGTGCATGCGGCGGCCGTGCATGCGGTAGTCGGCGGGCAACAGTTGTCGAGCATCAGCCAGCCACGAGCGTCGAGTCGATCGACTTGAGATCGTCGAGGGTCGCGCGCCCGTAGAAGATTTCGATGTACTTTGACTGCGCGGGCGTAAGTCGGCGCACTGCCCATGCAAGTTGCACGAAGTGCGGTTCGAATGGAGTCGTGAGCGGATGCATGCCGATCTCCATGGGGAGATGGTTCGCCTTTCGCGTGTTACAGGGGCTGCAGGCGGTGACCACGTTGGTCCACACGTTGAGACCGCCCCTGGAGAGCGGGATCAGATGGTCGCGAGTGAGCGATTCCCTGCCACGCAGCGCCGACTGCTTACGACCACAGAACTGGCACGTGTATCGATCGCGCGCGAAGAGAAAGGTGTTGGTAACCTGGCGGCGAAACTTGCGCGGGACGTGAATGAATCGCGTGAGGCGGATGACGGCCGGGTGTGGAATCGAGAGGCGCTCGGATCGGATCAACCGATCCGCATCTGTTTCGATGATCTCCGCCTTTCCGTCGAGCAGAAGCCGGAGCGCACGTCGTACGGGAACCATCGTCAGAGGTTCGAACGAAGCGTTGAGAGCAAGACAGCCGGCGCTCATATTCTCCTTGTGGGGCGAGCAGCCCCAGTTACTGCGCCGGGCGAAGATTCAGGATCCCCGCCCCGCGCAAAATTTCTATCAGACCGTTACGCGACTCTCCACACGGGTGAGCCAGCCGTATTTGTCGGGCATCGTTCCTGTAGCAATACCCATGTAGATCTTCTGTATCGCGAGCGTTATCGGCCCCGGTTTGCCAGTGCCGACTTCCATCTTGTCCACTGTCCTGATCGGCGTCAACTCGGCAGCCGTGCCGCTGAAAAACGCCTCGTCAGCGATGTACAGCATCTCGCGCGGAATGGTTTGCTCCGAAACGGCATAGCCCAGATCATGGGCGATTTTGATCACGCTGTCACGCGTGATGCCGTTGAGAATCGACGAGGATATCGTTGCCGTGTACAGCGTGTTGTCACGGACGACGAAGAGATTCTCGCCGCTTCCTTCGGCCACGAAGCCGAACGAGTCCAGCATGATTCCTTCGATGTATCCATCCGCGCGCGCTTCCATTTTGGACAGCTGCGAGTTGAGATAGTTGCCGCCAGCCTTGGCGAGAGTCGGCATGGTATCTGGTGCCGGCCGCCGCCAACTCGAGACACATACGTCCACGCCTTCCTCCAGCGCCTCGTTCCCCAGGTAGCGACCCCAGACCCACGGAATGATGAAGGTTTCGACGGGAGCCTTGTGTGGCAGCACCCCCATCTCCTCACCAGTTCGGAGAGCAACCGGTCGCAGATAGCACGCTGGAAGATTGTTCTCCGCGACAACCTCGCTGCAAGCCGCCGAAAGATCCGCGCTCGAGTGTCGCATCGGCATGCGGTATATGCGACAGGAATCCTGGAACCTCCGCATGTGGTCGTTCAAGCGGAAGATCGCCGGTCCGTCGGGAGTGCTATAGCAGCGGATTCCCTCGAACACCGAGGATCCGTAATGGACGACGTGACTCATGACGTGGATCGTTGCATCCTGCCAGTCGACCAGCGTCCCGTCTCGCCAAATTTTGTGCGTGCTCATGACCTAAACTAAGGGATTGGAGCCGTCGGCCGCGAGGGGTTCGCGACCCGATTGTGCGCTACGCCACTCATGGAGCGCCCGGCCGTGCGCGGCTACTCTTGAGTGCAGGCCGCCCGGGTTGAGAATCAGTTCGCCATTCTCGACGAGATGACGACCGGCAACAGTGACCAGATACGCTCGGCTCCCGCCCATGGCGAACACCAGCGAGGCGACCGGATCCTCGCTCGGGTGGACCCGAGCCGTGTCGAGTCGGAAGGCGGCGAGATCCGCGCTCTTGCCGGCCTCTAGCGAGCCAATCGCATCGGACAGCCCGAGCGACTTGGCGCCTCCCGAGGTAGCAAGTTCCAGGGCTCGACCGGCTGATAGCGCCACTGGGGATCCCGCACGCAGGTTGGCCGAAAGCACAGCGAGGCGCGCTTCGTCCAGCATGTCCATGCGGTTGTTGCTCGCCACCGAGTCGGAACCCAGCCCGACATCGATGCCCGCTTCCAGAAATGCCATCAGTGGCGCGATACCGTGCCCGAACTTTGCGTTCGAGGTTGGGCAGTGGGCGACGCATGCTCTCTTTTGAACAATCGTTCGAATATCGGCAGAATCAGCGTTCACCGCATGTATCAGCAAGGCACCCGGTGGCAACGCGTCGAGGTCGGCCAGTAGCGAGATCGGCGAGCGAGCCCTGGGTGCGACTGGGATCCCTCTTCGACCGTGCCAGCCGGCGAAGACACCGCTCCCACGGCAGACGAGATCCTGCTCTGCCGCGCTCTCCGAGATGTGCATTGCGATCGGAAGCGAATTGGCGACCGCGTACGCCGCAACGGCCCGATAGAGATCGTCCGAAACCGTGTACGGTGCGTGCGGCGATACGCCGATGCTCACGAGTTCGGTCTCGTGCATTCTGAGGTCGTGAACACGGCGATCGAGCTCGGCGATCGACTCGCCACAGACAGCTGGATCCGGACCGAACACCTCCTGAAACACGACGCCGCGTACACCGCACTCGCGCATTGCCCGCGCCGAAACACCGCTGGCGCTGGTGTCGGCGAAGGTCGTCACCCCGTGCTCCAGGCCTTCGATCACACCGAGTCGAGCAGAATCGAGTAAGGCATCGTCATCGAGCACGGCCACGCGAGCTCGGCGGAGAGTGTCGATCCATTCCTCGAACGCGAGCCCTTCGAGAAAGCCGCGCATCGCGGTGAGCTCGAGATGCGAGTGGGCGTTGACGAGTCCGGGCAGTAGAACACAATCGCCGAGCTCGAAGTCGTCGCCGGCTGGTGCGTCTTGGAGAGGGCCCACGAAGCGGATGATGCCTTCATCGCAAGCAACTACGCCATTCTCGATGGGCGCCGCGGTTATCGGCACAATCCAGCGAGCGCTGTAGCGAATCACCGACGACTCATTTGTAATTCATCGGCGCCGGTACATCGTGTCGCGCACCGGATGCATCGCTTGACCGGCACCAACGGGCGTTGTCACAGGCGGAGCGGTGTACGGAGAGCACTCGTTCACCGGCTCCGTTCCCGGGATGTAATACTCGGTCGTCGAGACCCCACCGCAAGCGGGAGTCCAGAGCAAGCCCGTTTTTGTGTCTATCTCGCGCGTCGTTATGTCGCTCGGCATCGGCCAGTCCGGCGGTGTCGGTTTTCGCCGATACACTTCGGTCATGAAGCCCGTCCACGCGGGCGCGGCGAGGATACCGCCCTGCGCGTTGGGTTTGATCGACTGCGGATGGTCGAAGCCCATCCATACACCGGCGACCAGGTCGGCAGTGTAGCCGATGAACCAGACGTTGGTGCCGTCGTTCGTCGTCCCAGTCTTTCCACCTGCTGGAACGTGGAACCCGGCGTCCCATACGGAACCGTAAGCAGTGCCGCGCTGGATCACGTCCTTCATCATGCTCACCATGATCCACGCCTGTTCGGGCGACATGACCTGAACGCGCTGCGGCGCGGGCTGCCAGATCACCTGATGCTTCGCGTTCTCGACGCGAAGAATGCCATTGGGCTGCGCACGCACGCCGAGGGTGGCGAAGGCAGAATATCCTGCGATCAGCTGAAGCGGGATGACATCGGCTGATCCGATGTAGATGGAAGGATACGGCGGAATGGGTGTGCTGATGCCGAAGTTGCGCGCTTCCTGGATGACGGCAGCCGGTCCAAGGCTCATCCCGGTCTTCACCGCTATGATGTTGCGGGACTGGTACAGTCCGCGCCGCATCGTCATTGGCCCCTGGAATTTGAGATCGTAATTTTGCGGTTGCCAGTCGGTCCCATTTGCCTGTGGCACAGACACCGGTGAATCGTCGATGATCGTCGAGGCTGACTGGCCTGATTGTACGGCAGCAGCGTATACGATGGGTTTGAAGGTCGAGCCGGGTTGACGAAGGGCTTGCGTGGCGCGGTTGAACTTGGAATCGTAGAAGTCGCGACCGCCGATCAATGCGCGCACACCGCCTGTACGTGGATCGACCGCTACAAACGCGCCCTGCAAGTACGGAGATACTCCGGTACCAGACTCACCGGTGGAGAGCTTCGCGACATACTCCTCGTAAGTTGGATGCTTGTACGCACCGAATTTGCCTCCCTCAACTGCACGAAGCTGACGCTCCATGGCAAGCTCCGCCGCTGTCTGCATGTCCAGATCGAGCGTCGTGTAGACGTTGAGCCCCTGATCGTAGAGCTGCTTCCCGAACTGCTGATCCAGCTGTTGGCGGACCCATTCCACAAAGTACGGCGCTATCTCACCCGACTCGG
>JBDTIP010000154.1:0-10086 GCA_039936295.1 Gemmatimonadaceae bacterium | reverse complement strand
GTCATTCGCTGGCGCGGCGGTACTCAACGCTGATTTTGGCCTTCAGCACGCGATTAAATTTACGGTCTGAGGGCGTTGACGCATCCGCGCCCATACAATCCAATTTTTTCGATTGATGGCTTCCGTTCAGGCTTCCGTGGCGCTCGAGAGCGCCGATACATTCGCGCTGCGCCACATCGGGCCGACGCCGGCAGAAGTGTCCGAGATGCTTTCCGCCATCGGCTACGACTCTCTGGACGCTCTGATCGACGCGACGATCCCCAAAAGTATTCGCTTCCGCAGCGCGCTTTCAGTCCCGGCGGCCAGGACCGAGGCCGAGACTCTCGCTCTGCTAAGGGGCATGGCGGCCCGGAACAGTCTCTTCAGGTCCTTTATAGGTATGGGCTTCTCCGACTGTGTCACACCGCCGGTGATTCAACGGAACATCATCGAGAGCCCGGCATGGTATACGGCGTACACCCCTTACCAGGCCGAGATAGCCCAGGGCCGCCTCGAAGCGTTGCTGAATTTCCAGACTATGGTGTGCGACCTCACCGGTCTCCCCGTTGCCAACGCCTCGCTCCTGGACGAGTCGACGGCCGCCGCCGAAGCGATGGGGCTTGCGCACGCCCTGAATGGGACAGCTGGCAAGGAAGTGTTCCTGGTCGCGGAGGATTGCCACCCACAGACCATAGCGGTGGTCCAGACACGCGCCAGGGCGAGGGGGCTGACCGTCCATGTTCTGCCACACGACCAGTTCGAGTTTGGCTCCCAGGTCTTTGGTGCCCTCGTGCAGTATCCCGCCACGGATGGCGCCGTTCGTGACTACACTCAGCTTTGCGAAACGGCGCATTCCAACGGCGCCCTCGTCACCGTCGCGGCAGATTTGCTAAGCCTCGTCCTCCTCTCGCCGCCGGGAGAGTGGGGCGCCGACATCGTCGTTGGCAACAGTCAGCGCTTTGGCGTTCCCCTCGGCTACGGCGGTCCACACGCCGGTTTCTTTGCCACGCGGGATGACTACAAGCGCCAGATACCCGGACGCATCATCGGCGTCTCGCGTGACGCCGATGGCGCACCAGCGCTGCGCATGGCACTGCAGACGCGAGAGCAGCACATTCGTCGCGAGAAGGCGACGAGTAACATCTGCACCGCCCAGGTGCTCCTCGCTGTAGTCGCAAGTATGTACGCCGTCTACCACGGTCCGGACGGACTCGAGCGCATAGCAAAACGGGTTCACCAGCTCACAGCCGCACTCGCTGAAGGCGCACGTCGGCTAGGCTTGCGACTCATCCATGATAACTATTTCGATACCATTCGCATCGATGTTGGCGCGACGAAATTAGAAGACGTGATGCGCCGCGCGGCAAACGCCCACGTCAACTTTCGCAAGCTCGGCGAGCACGAGATCGGCATTTCGCTCGATGAGGCCTCGGGTCCGGAAGACGTCGCCAGCATCCTCACAATACTCGGAGCCAGCGCGCAGCAGAACATCGACGATCTCGTCGCTGCCGCCGACACGCGCTACGACGAGCGCTTCAGGCGAACGTCACGGTTCCTCACCCACCCGGTCTTCAATCAGTACCACTCCGAAACAGAGCTGCTGCGCTACATCTATCGCCTGCAGTCGCGCGATCTTTCGCTCGTTCACTCGATGATCCCGCTCGGATCTTGCACGATGAAGCTCAATGCGACCGCTGAGATGATGCCGGTTACGTGGCCATTGTTCAACCGGATCCATCCGTTCGCACCCGTGGATCAAGCGGCCGGTTACGCGCAGATGTTCGCGGAGCTGGAGGCGGATCTCGCTGAGATCACGGGCTTCAGCGCAGTCTCGCTGCAGCCGAACGCGGGCTCGCAAGGAGAGTATTCTGGCCTGCTCGCCATCGCTGCGTATCATGAATCGCGCGGCGATGCCCATCGCAAAGTATGCCTCATCCCGCAGTCGGCGCATGGGACCAATCCCGCGAGCGCGGTGATGGCGGGCATGACTGTAGTCGTCGTCAAAACTGACGCCTCAGGCAATATCGACGTCGCCGACATGCGTGCGAAGGCTGAATCGCATCGCGCCGATCTCGCAGCATTGATGGTGACCTATCCGTCGACTCATGGGGTGTTTGAGGAGACCATCTCCGGCATCTGCGACGTCGTGCACGAAAACGGCGGCCAGGTCTACATCGATGGCGCAAACATGAACGCCATGGTCGGCCTCTGCCGGCCCGGTGATCTTGGGGCGGACGTCTGTCATCTCAATCTCCACAAGACCTTCTGCATACCGCACGGTGGCGGCGGCCCCGGTATGGGGCCAATCGGTGTAGCGTCCCACCTGGCACCGTTCCTCCCCGGACACCCCGTTATACCTCAGCGCGGTCGTGAAACCGTCGGCGCCGTCGCAGAGTCGCCCTGGGGGAGCGCCAGCATTCTTCCGATCTCGTATGCGTACATTCGCATGATGGGGCCGGACGGCCTCGCCGAGGCATCGCGTGTAGCGATTCTGAACGCCAATTACATAGCCAAGCGCCTGGATCCACATTACCCGGTGCTGTATCGCGGCCAGAACGGAACTGTCGCCCATGAATGCATCGTCGATACGCGAGTCGTAAAAGCGAGCAGTGGAGTGGATGTCGAAGACATCGCCAAGCGGCTGATGGATTACGGGTTCCACGCGCCTACGGTGTCGTTCCCAGTCGCCGGTACGATGATGATCGAACCGACGGAAAGTGAATCGAAGGCCGAGCTCGACAGATTCTGTGATGCAATGATCTCGATTCGGAACGAGATCCGCGCAATCGAGACTGGGGAAGCGGACCGCGCCGATAACCTGCTAAAGAATGCTCCGCACACGCTTGCCCGCGTTACGGCCGATGCGTGGACCCATCCGTACTCCCGCGCGCAGGCCGCCTTTCCGGCGCCCTGGGTGCACTCGGCCAAATTCTGGCCCAGTACCGCGCGGATCGAGTCGGCCTATGGTGACCGCAATCTCGTCTGCTCCTGCCCACCCACGGATTCATACGTAACCTGAGCACAAAAATCCCCGCGCGCGCGGGGATCATGGCGGTCGGTTATGGAGACGGTGGCCTGCCTGGGCAGGCCAGGACCACCGTTCTGGCATTCATCCTATCTGTGCGCTGTACGCTTCAGCCGTGAGCAGTGCGCCAAGCTGAGCCGGGTCGCTGAGTTTAAGCCGAATCATCCACCCATCGCGATACGGGTCGGTGTTCACCACTGCTGGCTCGGCGTCCAGTCGGCTGTTGATCTCCGTGATCTCGCCGGCAACAGGTGCGAAGAGCTCGGATACAGCCTTAACAGCCTCGATTGTTCCGAAGACATCATGTTGCGCGAAGGTGGCGCCTACTTTGGGTAGTTCGAGATACACTATGTCGCCAAGCTCGCCCTGGGCATGGTCGGTGACGCCGACTTCGACAGTTCCGTTGCCCAGGTTGCGTATGTACTCGTGCTCTGCCGTGTAGAGAAGATCGCTCGGAACGTTTGCCACGCGTGAATGCCTCGAAGTGGAACGACGGAACCGGCGCGACGCGTCGGTCAGACCGCCAAGCTAGACCGGGCGCCGATGGCTGTCAACCGCTGCCACACTCCGTCCACCTCTTCTCGAAGCTCGTCAAGCGTTCCGTTGTTCTCGATAACGAAGTCGGCGCGCGCACGCTTGAGCTCCGCCGGCATCTGAGCCGCAATCATGTTTGCGGCGTCTTCTTCGGAGATGCCGCGGAACGTGATCAGCCGCTCGTATCGCACTCCCTTGGGCGCATCCACCAGAATAATCTGATCGAACTCATTGGTCAGGCGCCGCTCGAACAGCAGCGGAACAACATATATAAGAACGCGATCCCCGCGCTTTCTGGCTTCGGCAATCATCTTTCGCTTGAGCTTCTTCACGTCGGGGTGGACGATGGCGTTGAGCTCGTCGAGCTGCGTGCTGTCGCCAAAGACAGCGTGCCTGAGCTCCGCCCGATTGAGCGTTCCGTCTGGCAGGATGACGCGCTTTCCCCACTTCTCGACGACTCGTTCGTACGCTGGCGTGCCGACAGCAACGACATCTCGCGCCAGGACATCCGCGTCCACGACGGTTGCTCCGAGTTCAGCGAACCTGTCAGCCGCTGCTGTTTTTCCGCTGGCGATGTTGCCAGTAAGGCCGATGTAGAGCATTGACTACCAAAGTATCAGACGGCCGCAACTTGTAAACGGGAAACTGTTGGTATCGCCCCATCCGGACAACTCCGGGGGGCGCGCCGCACCGCGATTTCATCGCGCAGCAGCGAAAAGACAAGCTTGGCGCCGCCTTTCGCCCGGATTTCAGACGGTTTTGCGCCGAGATATCGCCGGCAATTGTTTCTAAAGGCGCTGCCCGATGGAAAGCTCAACGTCAGTGCTATTCGGTCGGTGCTATGCCGAGTCCCATCCATGAGGACGGCCGCCACGATCAGGCGGCCCCACATGATGAGCTTGTGAGCGGAGGGGTACCCAGAGACCGAGAGAGCTCGCGACAGACGCCGCGTCGACACGCACATCTCGCGCGCCAGGGTCGCCGGGGTCATCCGCTCGTGGGCGCGCGTGATCGCGGTGAGTAGAGCGTCGATTGCCATTGGGTCCGCCGCTGAGGCGAGTCCCGCCTTAACCATCGCTGCGACCCCTCGGGCCGAGGCCCGCTCGATCGCCCGGGAGAATGCCGATGGTCCATCATCCAGGTCAACGATCACCAGCGCTTCGAAGCCATAGCGGCCGGCATCAAAAATGTGATGTACCTTATCCGGCGAGTAGGTCGTATACGCGATGAGGGCGATTCCGGGATTCAGGCGCTTGAATCGACGGATCGAGTCGAAGCTTGGATTGACCGCCGTTTCGAGGTCCAGGACAGCGGCGTGAACGAGGCGGCCGTCGCAGGCAGCAAAAATCTGTTCCCAGCTATCGCACGCCAGGACGGTATGGCTGTCCCGGGCAGCCGATCTCAATCGGGCCAGGCGGCCCGGATGGTTTATAAGGGTGACGATGACGCTCATGCGAATGTTCTCAGAACCCTTTGGTTGTTACCAGGGACGCCGATACTCGCATTTAGTGACAAGTTCGTCCCGCGGCGTGACGACCCAGGCCGATGGGGAACCCTACCTTCTCAAGTATGCCAAAATCTGTCCGCACGGGATTCACGCTGATCGAGATTCTCATGGTGGTGACCGTAATGGGCATCCTCGCTGCGCTTGCGTTGCCGAGGCTGCGGTCTGCGTCATTTGACGCGGACGCGGGCATGAGAACGATCCAGAGCACGCTCCAGCAGGCCCAACGGGCCGCAATAGTTCGTCAGACGGACGTGATGGTCAGTTTCGACACCGCTGGTCGCAGGGTGAGGATAGTGTACGACGTCAATAACAATCACCAGCTCGATCCGGGTGAGGAGACGCACTGGCACTCGCTGGAACCGGGTGATCGGTTCGTGCTTCCTCCGGTCGGAGTTCAGATGACAGCGGTGAGCTCGGTTGTTGGCAACGCATTGGCAACTCGCGATAACTACCCGACGGTTTTCTACCACCGTGACGGTGCTGTGAGCAGCGAGCTCGAGTTATACATCGGCTCTCACCGCGCGGACCTCACCGACCTCCGCGCGCTTCATGTACGGCAGGCAACGGGTCGGGTACAACTGTATCGCTATAACGGAAGCACCTGGATAGGAGCGGGACTATGATGAAAGGTTCACGACAGGGAATGACCCTGATTGAAGTTGTGATGGCCGTGACAATCCTCGCCACGGCCATGCTGAGCATCGCAGCTTACATGGGCAAGGCAACGCGCATCGTCGCCGTCGCCGACGTCAAGAACACTGCGAACGAGCTTGCATCGCAACGGCTGGAAGAGGTCAAGAACGCGCCTCGATATTCTGCCATCGACACGCTATATCCCGGTACGGTCGCCCTGCCAACGCCTTATGTCGGATACACCCGGCAGACGCTTGTCACGCACACCGGCGGCGGCCCAAGTGATTTCTATGATTACAAAACGATCACTGTCAAAGTGTCGAACACGCGGCTGTCAACGCCGATCAAGCGCACGACGATTATCGCCGCCTACTGAGGATCAATATATGAAGATCTTCGATTCAATTCCGGTGACCAGGCGCAGCCAGCCGCGGCACAGTGGATTCACACTCGTCGAGGTTATGATTTCGATGACTGTGCTGCTGCTCGTCTTCGCAATGGTGGTCCCGCTCTTTCGCACTCAGGTTCGTGCGATGGGCAGTACCGCTGGCCGCTCCGACGCGCAGCAGAACGTACGGTTTGCCACGGCAACCATAGAACGCCAGATTCGCGTGGCCGGCGCGGGCGTTGCCGATGCTCAGCCGCTGCTCGTCCAGGCCGACCCGTTCGCCGTGACGTTCAACGCGGATTACGCATCGCGAGATACTGCGGCCGAGGGTGGCGCGTTCGGAGCCGTGTATTATGATCCCGACCTCCCGGTCGGTTCCACGATGAGCATGGTTCCCACGCACCAGGTAACTCTGCCACTGTCGGCGGTCGTCTGGCCGACGGTCCCGTACTATCGCACGGGTGGGCCGCCGAGCGCGGCTGAAACCATTTCATTCTGGGTCGCGCCGGACAACAGTCCCGGATCTGCAGGACGGTACGCGCTGTACCGGCGTGTGAATGCAATGCCGATCGATACTCTCGCGCGTGGAATAATTCTGGATCCCAACACCCCACCGTTCACGTATCAGTACATAGATGCCTCGGGGGTTGTCCAGACAATTCCGGTGTCGTCACTTCCCGCTTTCCATGTAGCGGTGCACGGCGCGGCGAACGATACGGCTGCGTCTGCGCTTACGGATCAGATTCGCTTCGTGAAGGTCCACCTGATAGGGACCTTCATCGAGCGCGACGGAACGAAGACTCAGCGAGTCGCGGATGCTTCGATCCGGCTCCTGAACGCAGGTCTTCTGAATCACTCAACGTGCGGCGAGCCTCCGGTCCTCGGCCAGACCGTAACCGCGACTCCGTCCTCTGGCAAGGTCACGCTTGCCTGGAACGCAGCCATGGATGAATTCGCGGGTGAGAAGGATGTCGAGAAATACGTCATCTACCGTCGTCTTCCTGGCAACGCGTTCGCGGATCCGCTGGCGTCGATTCCGGCCGGCCAGGCGAGCTACAGTTTCTCAGATACACAGGTATCCAGCGGAAATGTCTGGGTTTACGGAGTGTCAGCAGAAGATTGCGGCGGACAATTTTCGCCGCTTTCAGTAAGTAGTCAGGTAACGGTTCCATAACCGGGAGAACGATGTACACCAAGCACCTTAACGATATCGTGACCAGATTTCGCGCATGGAAGAGCCGCCGCACCATGAAGCGCGGCTTCGATCGCCGCGGATCGGCGCTCATTCTCACACTCGTGCTCACGTTGTCGCTCGCCAGTCTCGCGACTTCCGCGATCTATATCGGCGGCAATGAGCAGGCGATTGCCGTCACGTATGACAAGGAGCGCGACATGCGCTACGCGGCGGAAGCGATTCTCCAGATGGGCAAGAGCACGCTCAACGATTACCCTTATGCTGCGCCCGATTCGGGATACACGACCGTGAAGGACCACGTGCCGATTCTGGGCGCCGACGGTCTTCCGATTCCCGGTATCACCGCCAGCATGTACCTCGGCCCGACGAGCTCCAACACCGGTCAGTTCGGCAGGTTCGTGAGCGTTGTCGCGGTTGCGCAGAATCAACAGGGCGCGCAGGTCGTGCGCCGTCTGGAGCTCGCGCAGGAAAGCTTCGCCAAGTTCGCATACTGGTCCAACCAGGAAAGCAACAACGGCCAGCCGATTTATTTCGCCAACAACGACCAACTGTGGGGTCCGGTCTGGTCCAACGACCAGATCAACATCTTCTCCAGCGGTGCGACGTTTCATGGCTCGGTCGGCACAGCATCGACCGTCGCTGGCGCACAGTACGGAACGTTTGACGTTGGCTATTCGCAAAATCAAAAGCCGATAGCGCTGCCGACGAATGGCTCGCTCGGCTTGCTAGCGGGCTATGCCACGTCGGGCGGATTCAACTTCGTCGCTCCCAACTCAAGCACCGTGGATCAGACCCAGATGCGCATCGAGTTTGTTGCGCGTCCGTACAACGGTGGCACTGGAGGGGGGGGTACCGGGCTCCCAATCAACGGTGCGGACGACGGGTTCTTCCGGGTTTATGTCAGCACCTCTGGGCCTGCGTGGCTGCGTGGTGACTCGACGGCCAGCAACTGTGGCGCCAGCTACGTCTTTACCAACGTCGGGACGGGGTTGGGTTCAGCGTCCAGGCCGGCGTTTATTCCGTTGTCAGAGCACGCCGCAAAGTGGTTCTATCTCGCCTTGAAGGCGTCGAACAATTACAACGCAACTTTGGCCAACCTCACCAGCGCCAACAAGGCGACACGCGAAAGCGCGGTTCTGTCCCAGGCTACGGCACGGTGCTACCTGGGTGGTGATCCGAACCTTCGCGCGGTGGCGTACAAGGCTGACAATCTTGCTGCGTACAAGACTGACACGACCAATGCTGTCAAAAACGGCGGAATCTACCTCATGGCGGCGGTGAATAACATCGCCGGTGACAGCCTTACATTCTATCCCGGCAAGACGACAAGTACCGTCGGCTACTGGAAGTCGTATGGCGGTACTGTACCTCCCGCGCTCGCCGCGCTTTACCCGACTGAGGCTCCGTATCTGTATCCGCTGTACCGCGGGCTCAATCCGGGCACCAAGGGCGTTATCTACGTGGCAGGGACGACTGGTATCAGTGGCACGCTCAGGGGGCGCGTCACGCTCTACGCGACTGGAAACATCGCAATCCTTCGAGATACGAAATACGTGACTGATCCGGCCCTTAACAATTGCACCGCCGATATGTTGGGCGTGATCGCCGGTCAGAATATCATGATTGCAGACAACGCACTGCAGGACCCGCTCTATGTTTCGAGCAAATACAAAAACATGGATGACACCAAGGACGTGTTCCTCCAGGGCGTGATGATGGCGCTCAACACCGCGTTCGGCGCCGAGAACTACACGACGGGACCGACGAGCGCGAACGGCTGCGAAGGGACCGCCAACGGTCGCGGGTGCATCTACCTAACGGGGGGTATTATCCAGGAGCAGCGCGGCGCTGTCGGTCTCACTTCGGGGCAAGGCTTCGCCAAGCGCTACAGCTATGACAAGTGCGCACTGTACAATCCGCCGCCCTACTTCCCGACTACTGGACGCTACACGGACAACAGATATTACGAGATTGATCCGAGCGGATTCAGCGTCGCAAACCTCTATGGCTCGCTCACGCCGTAACACTGTCGTGGTCCGAAGAGTGCAAGAAGGCCTTGGCGCATGCCAAGGCCTTCTTGCGTACTGCTATACCGCACGCACCGTGCAGTCATGTCGCCACTCCATCGCGGGAGCACAACACCGCTCACGACGTTGGACGTGATATTCGGGGGAGGCGGCAACGACGTGTGCCCGCGTGACACCGTGTTGCGGAGGTCGAAGGTCCGTGCGAGCGCGTTCTTAGAATAGTCGCACCTGTTCTGCGTCGACTCGTGGAACGCTATGACACATCCTGCAGCGCGCTTCGTACTTGTCGGCGGCGCCGACCATGATCTGCGGGCTGTCGTATGGCGCAGGCCTTCCATCGATGAGGCGTTGGTTTCGCGTAGCTGGACCGCCGCACAGAACGCAGATGGCGTGCAGCTTGTCGACGCTCTCAGCGATCGCCATCAACTGGGGCATCGCGCCAAAGGGCTCGCCGCGGAAATCGGTATCGGTGCCTGCAATGATGACGCGTCGGCCGGTTTCGGCGAGCGTCGTGACGAGCGCTATAATTCCACTGTCAAGAAACTGCGCTTCATCGATGCCGATGACCTGAGCAGTGGGGTCGAGACGCTGCGCTATCTGCGCTGACGTATCCACTGGAATTGCTTCGACGGTGCGCCCATCGTGGCTCGACACGGCGTTGATTCCCGTGTAGCGCTCGTCCAGGCGCGACTTGAAGACCTGTACGCGTTTGCGTGCGATGAGCGCGCGCCGGATCCGGCGGATGAGCTCCTCACTCTTTCCGCTGAACATCACTCCGGAGACGACCTCGATCCAACC
>JBDTIP010000153.1:0-3142 GCA_039936295.1 Gemmatimonadaceae bacterium | reverse complement strand
CGATGATCTGGTCCGCGACCTCCATAATATGCGGCGGAAGCGACGCCATTGCTTCCTCGTCGCTCGTAATCTCGGGCCGCTCGGCCCTTCTTAGCGTGAGATCGATCGTACCGATTGTGCCAATCTCTGCTACCGTGCCCGCGCCCAGGTCGCGGAACTTACGCGCCTGCGGCAGCACCTTGCGCTCTAGTGAACCCACCGCGCTGTTATACGCCTCCACCGACTTCTCCAAACCCCGCCGCATCGAGTCGAAGTGCACCGAGAACGTGCTGATCCGACCGTACATCTCGCGGCCGAGCGCGCTGATCTCCTCTGCGTTCTTCGCCACGCGGTCCTGTTGCCAGCCGTACGCGATCGAGCGCAGGAGAGCGATGAGCGTGGTGGGGCTCGCCGGAATCACACGCTGGTCCACGCCGCACTCGATCAAAGCGGGGTCATACTGGAGCGCCGCGCTGAAGAACGTCTCGCCTGGAAGGAACATGACCACAAATTCCGGTGACGCTTCAAACTGTGTCCAGTACGCCTTCTGGCCAAGCTTCACCATGTGATCGCGCACCTGTCGCGAGTGGTCGCGCATGAGACGCTCGCGCTCCTGCTCGTCCGCGCATTCAGTCGCCGCGAGATACGCCATGAGCGGCGCCTTGGAGTCGACGATGATCACCTTTCCGTTCGGAAGCCGAACCGTGAGATCCGGACGCAGTTTGCCGTCGCCGGTATCGACGCTCATCTGCTCCGTGAAATCACAATGGTCCAGCATCCCCGCCATCTCACACACCCGCTTGAGCTGCATTTCGCCCCAGCGGCCGCGCACCGTGGGTGCGCGCAGTGCATCGCCCAACTGCCTTGTGCGGCCTGTCAGCTCGCGCTGCGCTTCACCCATCGCACGCACCTGCTCGATGAGCGACTCGTACGATCCCACGCGCGCCAGCTCCACCTGTTGAATCGTACCGTCCATCTTGGCGAGCGTTTCCTTGATCGGCGACACCAGTTCGGAGATCGCCTGCTGTCGCAGCTCCAGATCCGACGACGTGCTGCGCTGTATCTCGGTCATCGACGAGCGCGCGAGCTGCAGGAACGATTCACTGTTCTGCCGCAATGCCTCGGCTCCCATCGACTGGAACGCTTCACGCAGGCGTTGCTCTGCCTGCTCCATCGTCGCAATCTTCTCCACGCTGCTGCGACGCTCCGCGTCGAGTTGCGCTGTCAGCGCGCCGCACTTGACATCAGCCGCGCCAAGCTGCTCCACACGCAACGTGAGACGTGCGGCTTCCGCACTGCGAATCTCGAAGCGCGCGTTGAGATCAGTGATTTTGTTCTGCATCGTGCCGAGCGAGATGCGCTGCCGCGTTGCCGCAACGAGCCAGCCGAGCGCGACGCCAAGTGCCAGTACAGCGACCGCTGCACCAAAGACGATGAGTAGCGGAGTATTAGACACGTGACGCGCCTGAAGCAGCGTGTGCCTCGCCCCAGACCCTGTCGCTCAGCTTGTAGCCCTTGAGCTTCGCGAGCTGTACCGCCTGGCCCGTGTGCATCGCCAGGTGAACTGTTGCGTTGAGGAAATCCTCGTACACCGTCCAGTGCCGACCGTCCGGATCGCGTGAAGGAGCCGCGTAGTCGTCCGGCTTGAGTCCGTCCATCGCAGCGCGTACATCGCCGATCGCGCGATCGAATTCTTCGGATATCTCGCGCTTGGTCAGTCGGCGCGAGCTGTCGAATTCCTGCGGGCGATTGCGGACGTAGCCCGTCCCCGCGATGTGTCGGCCGATGAAGTGTCGCAGATTTCCCGCGCAGTGTAGCGCCAGGTTCGCGACAGAGTTGACGCCAGGCGCGGGTTGCCACCAGATCGACTCGTCGTCGAACGGCTCGATCGCCGCGTGCATCATGAGAGGGAATGCGCCCGTGAGCCGGCTGCGCACAGCTGCGACCTGAAGGTCCGTAGGGATAGAAGATGACATCGTCCTGCCGTGTGTTGAGATTTCCAAACGTGTAGGGAACGACAGTTCGGGGTCATGTTCGGTAACATTGTATCCGATACTTGTTTTCCGATTTTTTCCCGGCCCTGTTCCGACCGACCGATGAGCCCCGATTCAGACCTGCGTGGAGACCTTTCGACCGATGTGTTTCGCAAACACGGTCACGAGCTGATCGAGTGGATAGCCGAGTACCTGGACAACCCTTCGAAGTTCCCGGTTCTGTCACAATCGCACCCAGGCGACACCATCGCCGCGCTACCGAAGTCAGCGCCGGCGAAGGGCGAGGATATGACCGCGATCCTCGCCGATTTCGAGCGGGTGATCATGCCGGGAATCACGCACTGGAACAACCCGTCCTTCTTCGGCTACTTCGCCATCAGCGCGTCCATTCCCGGCATACTGGGCGAACTGCTGGCCGCGGCGCTGGACACGAACGCGATGCTATGGAAGTCGAGTCCGAGCGCTACCGAGCTGGAGGTGGTGGTGCTGGACTGGCTGCGTCAGGCGCTAGGCCTGCCGGCTGGTTGGTTCGGGGTGATCAACGACACGGCCAGTATATCGACACTGTTGGCTCTGGTGGCGGCTCGGGAACAGGCTAATCTCGAGATCCGGGAGAAAGGTTTGTCTGGTCGTGATGATGTTCCGATACTGCGCGTATACTGTTCTGAGCAAGCGCATTCGTCGGTGGACAAGGGAGCGATCGCAATTGGGTTCGGGCACCAGAATGTGGTTCACATTCCGACCGATGACGAGTTCCGGATGCGGCCAGAGGCACTGGCTGAGGCGATCGCGGCGGACCGGGAGCGCGGGTTCCTGCCCGTGGCGGTGGTCGCAACTATAGGTACGACGAGTACCACGAGCATCGATCCTGTGCCGGCGGTCGCTGATATCTGCGAGCGCGAGAAGGTCTGGCTGCATGTGGATGGGGCTTACGGCGGATCGGCGGGCATAGTCCCCGAGCTCAGGTATTACCTGGATGGGGCAGAGCGAGCCGACTCGATGGTGGAGAATCCGCACAAGTGGTTGTTCACTCCAGTGGATTGCTCGGTGCTGTGGGTGAAGGACCGGGCGTTGCTCAAGCGAGCGTTTTCGTTGGTGCCGGAGTATCTGGTGACTGCGGAGTCGGGCGAGGTGGTGGATCTGATGGACTATGGGGTGCAGCTGGGGCG
>JBDTIP010000152.1:0-8123 GCA_039936295.1 Gemmatimonadaceae bacterium | reverse complement strand
GCGCCAACTGCAATTCCTACGCTCTAGCCGTTGTATCGGCTGTATTGCCGTCAGACACCCAGTCAGCGGCCTCAGACGTAGTCACTCTTGTGATCCAGAACCGCGGCGGCATCTCGGCGCCCCCATCCCTGATATCGGTCGCGCCGCGCAACCATCTGAGCCTGGCCCATGCGACCGTCGTTCCGGCCCTTGCACCGGGCGAGCGGACGACCATCGAGTTGCCCGTGTCGATGAGCCCGGACGGAACCCAGTGCATTTCGATCACCATCACTCCGTCGCCCGCCCCGCCTCCGGCCGCGGCGCGTTTCCTGGCTTCGGCAATCCCGGACCCGCAGATGCAAACATCCGGTTACGTCGGAACGCGGGCGGAAAGTGCCTTTGGCGAATTCACAGACTTCACAGACTTCACAGACTTCGTCGAGTACGGTCGGTTCGGAGCCGGCGCCGACTGGTAGTCGGCTGAAATGGAAAGCTCGAAAGGGAGGGTGATCAAGGACGGCCAGCGAGGCCGTCCTTTTTCATTTCCGGAAAGCTGCTTGCCGACAAGCATGACCTGTGCACACAATTAGACTGAGACTCAATCGTACAAGGAGAAAGTTTTGGAATACGTAAGCTCGAATCCGCAACGGCGTAAGCATGTGATGACTCCGGAAGTCGCGGGAACTGTGTTCGCGGTAGCGCTGGCATTCATGCTTCTCTTTCCGTTCGTAAGACTGACCTTGGCAGGCTCGAGCGAGCCGGACACGGTGCTCTTTCTTACCAAGACGGATTTTGGGCTCAACATCTTCGCGCTTGTGCTGATTCTGGTTCCGGTCCTCGGCGTTGCAGCGTCGCTCTTCCTGCGCCGCGAAGTTGCGTTGATAGTTGACTCGGTACTGGCCATTGTTGGCGTGGTCATGATCCCGCTCGCGGTTCTGACGCTTGCCCACGAGGCCGCCGCGAACGCATCGCTCGACTCGCATGTGTTGCCGGGAGTGGGGATGGGCGCCGTGTTGATACTGCTTGTGGTTGTCGCGGTGACGTCGGGAATCGCTGCGTTCCAGGCGAGAAGCTAGTAAAGCCGCTCGCTGGCTGCTGCTCGTTGCTGCCGTTGCAGCGGCAGCAACGAGCAGCAACCATTGCTGATCAATCGGTTCGGTCAACTACGCCCTTGCAGGCCGCGATATTGTTGAAGGGCACACCGGACACGGGAAAATCTTGAGCCGTACTCGTACCATGAGATCGCCGTCATGACCGGCGCCGCACAAACAGCGGCTTGCGTCGACGATCAGGCACTGCAGCAGGATCCCGGCGGTGGCGTCGGCCGCGTGGCCGCCGGCGCCACAATGCAGATCCTGACGGCGATCGCGTTTTGCCACCTGCTCAACGACATGATGCAGTCGCTGCTGCCGGCGATCTACCCGATGCTCAAGACGAACTTCCGGTTGAACTTCGCGCAGATCGGGCTCATCACGCTGGCGTACCAGTTGACCGCGTCCATGCTGCAGCCGCTGGTTGGCATGTACACCGACCGACGGCCGAAGCCGTACTCGCTCGTTGCAGGAATGGGCTTTACGCTGCTCGGCCTGCTCCTGCTGTCCGCGGCGCCAACTTTCGCGTGGCTGCTCGTCGCCGCGGCGCTCGTTGGCGTCGGTTCGTCCGTGTTTCATCCGGAATCATCACGCGTCGCGCGCATGGCATCGGGTGGGCGACACGGGTTCGCGCAATCCTTCTTTCAGGTCGGCGGTAACGTCGGCTCGGCGATCGGTCCGTTGCTCGCGGCGTTCATCGTGCTGCCCTTTGGCCAGTTCAGCATCGCATGGTTCTCCGTTGCGGCTCTTGTAGCGATGTTCGTGCTGTGGAAGGTTGGCAGCTGGTACAATACTCACCGCAATCTGGCATCACGTTCGCGGGGGGAAGTCGAGCCCGATCATGCAACGCTGTCGCGTGCCAAGGTGAATGCGTCGCTCGCGATTCTCATGGCGCTTATCTTCTCCAAGTATTTCTATCTCGCCAGCCTCACCAGCTATTACGCGTTCTACCTGATCAGCCGATTTCACGTTTCCGTTCAGAGCTCGCAGGTCCATCTGTTCGCGTTTCTCGGAGCGGTAGCCGCTGGAACCATCATTGGCGGTCCGGTGGGAGATCGATTCGGACGCAAGCTCGTGATCTGGTGCTCCATCGTTGGTGTCCTGCCATTCACGATTATGCTGCCTTACGCCAATCTTTTCTGGACGGATGTGCTGACCGTAATCATCGGCGTGGTCATCGCTTCGGCCTTCGCGGCGATTCTTGTATTTGCGCAGGAACTGGTACCGGGCAAGATAGGAATGATCTCCGGGATGTTCTTCGGCCTCGCGTTCGGTGTGGGAGGAATCGGAGCGGCGTTACTCGGTCAGCTCGCCGATCACACGAGCATCACCTTCGTTTACCACGTATGCTCGTTTCTTCCGGCGGTCGGATTGCTCACCGGCTTTTTGCCGAACATGAAAACGGAGACGCAGCACGCCTGACGCAGTATCAAAAAAGCAGGGCGCGAATTTCCGCGCCCTGCTCCCGCGATTTCAAACGTTACCGCGACGCCTTAACTGTCGCGTCTTCAGTATTTCCACGAAGTGACATCGGCTGATTTCGGTGCGGATTCCGTGATTCGTTGCGCCATCATGCGAATCATCTCTGCGTCGCTCATCGGCTGCCAACCGTGTCCCTTCATCGGGCGCCCATATTGGAAGACGGCGTCGGAGCGCGGTGAGCTAGTGGTCTTGAGGAAGTCTTCCAGCCGATAGACGGCGAGGTTCAGATAGTAGTTGTCCATGTCGCCAACATACACGTGCAGCTTGCCCTGCAGTTTGGGGCCCAGCGTGCTCCAGTTCTTGGACAGGATGTAGCGCAGATCCATGTGATCGCGCCAGTATGCTGCGACGGTCGGATCGATGCTGCCTGTGCGTTTGTTCCAGAGCGGGCGCGGATAGCCATCTGCACCGACCGGGCCCCATGCGGCATCCCACGCGTTGAACTGCTGCCCTGAGCGCTCGTGGCTGCCGAGCACGGATTCGATCTTGCTCAGGTCGCGTTGCGTGGTTTCGGGCTGGCCTTCCGACGTGCGGCTCATGTAGCGCGGTGTAACGACTGTTGGACTTCCAGTCGGGACGAATGCGCTTGTGTCCGAGTAGGCATCAACCATCTGCAATCGGCTGAAATCGACCGGATCGGGATACAGTGTCCATGTTCCGTTGAAGAAGTCCGGGTGCAGTACCTGGAGCGCGATCGATTCCCAGCCGCCTGTTGAACCGCCTGTGAGCACGCGCGCATATTCTTGCGGAATTGCACGGTAGTGCGACTCGATGTACGGCACCAGCTCCTTGAGCAATGCGTCGCCGTAGGGTCCGTTGTTCTCGTAGTTCACTGCGTATGAGTCGTCGTAGTATATCGTCGGGTGCTGGAACTTCACCGCGATCATGCGCGGAAAGTTGCTCGAGTTCCACGCCTTGTAAAAATCGTAGCCCGGCTCGCGGCCATCGGTCCGCTGCTTGAGCATGGTGCGCTCCCGCGCGTAGTTCGCAGTGCTGTCGGCGCTGAATCCGAACGCTGGCGCGAGCGAGAAGTGATCCTGCTGATACACCGCGGGATAATGCGCGTTGGGATGCGTGTCGTATTCCTTTGGCAGCAGAATCGTCGCACCGATGTAGATGGGCTGGCCCCAGAATGCGGTGAGCAGCTTGCTCTGTATCTTTATGTGCTTCACCCACTTGGTGTCTTCCGGTATTTTCACCGGCGGCAGCACGCGTGTGAGTGAAAGCTTGACGTTGATCGGCGAACCGACACCGACGTGTACGCGCTGCACATCGCTAACGAGATTGCCGGGAGAGCGGTTCCACTGCTGGCCTCCCCACTGATCCATGTGTCCCCAGATCGTGTGACCATCCGCGCGGTGGAACTTGGTGTACACATTCATCACCGCCTGCACGTAGTAATCGCCGGTCGGCAGTCGATTCAATGCATACGGGTAGCCCGCTGTTGATGCATCGAACGTAGCGTCCGCGCCGGGTGCGAGCGCCGATACGTCGAGACCGTAGAACGGCTGGGTTCCACCGTAATCGCCAGCGCGCAACCGAGGCTCCGGAGTGGCCTCGCTCGAGACGATCACGATCAGTCGTCCCGTGATTGGTGTCGCGCGCACACTCGACGGAAACGAAACCTCGACCCGCTGTGCGGCGGCTGGGGCGACAGGAAAGGCAAGACACACCGAAAGCGCGAACGCGCTCCATCGGTGTGCGTGGCTGTGCGATGGAGGCTGGCGCATTATCGTCACGGTGCGGGTAGTGGATTCAGTGAAGCTTCGCTCACCGGTTCGGCCGCTGCGCACTGCTTGTATGTCGGCGGTCGCGTCGTAGGTTAGCAGACATCCTTCAACTTAAAGGATACGCCGCCGACGGCATGTGCGCTGTGAACCAGTTTTCAGCGCGCGCCAGGCGCCATGCCGCTCTCCGATTCCGGGGGCACCGGCTTCCGCAGGGTGAACACGGTTGCTGCACCCACAATTAACAGCCCGCCCATGATCGCCAGCGGACCCAGCGTCTCGCCGAGCAGGCCGACGCCGAGTAGTGAGCCGACAACTGGTTCGAAGTTGACAAAGATGCCGGCGCGTGCAGCGGGGACCTTGCTGAGGCCCCAATTCCACAGCAGCGTCGCCGCAGTAGTCGCAACGAGACCCTGCGCCGCGAGCGCGAGCCAGACATGTAGCGAGAGATGTATCGGCGGAAGTCCATCTGTGGCGAACACCCAGGCAGTGAGCATTGCAGTGCCAGCGAAGACGACATATACGGTCATTACCGCGGCCGAATAGCCGTGCCCAGCGTGCATCACGTGTTGCGTCAACAGAACCCATGCTACGCCCGCGAACAGCGATACGAGCACGATGAGATCGCCGGCGAGGCTTGGGCCACCGTCAATACCGCCGCTCGCGTGCGCCTGGAGAACGATCAGGATCGCGCCGATGGTGGAGAGAACGATCATCGACCAGCCAACACGATCGAGACGCTCGTGCGTGAAGATTACAGCCGCAATTGCGAGCGTCAGCGGAAGCGTACCGACCATGAGTGATGCGTGCGAAACCGTGGTGCGCGCGAGTCCCTGGAACTGCACCAGAAACTGGATCGGGATGTACAGTGCTGCCGCGATTAGGAACAACGGAACGTCGGACCGCCGGGGCACCACCCGAACGCGGAATGCTATCGGTAGCAGACCAAGGCAGCCAAAGGCGAACCGGTAAAACAACATGTGGCCCACACTCACTTCGGTCAGAGCCACCTTGGCGAAGTAGAATCCGGTTCCCCAGCTGCACCCAGCAACCGCGAGTGCCAGATAGGCCAACCGGCGACCGCCGGGCTCGGCACGCCTGTCTGGGAGATGTTGTACCGAAGATGCTTGTCTGGTCGCGGCGGTCATGCGATGAAAATAGTGGGGCCTGTATGTCATTAAACGAGTGCGACGCGGCACCCGCTGAAGGGCACCCGCTGAAGGGCACCCGAGCCTTGACGCGGTCTTGATCACGACTGATACTTAAGTAGATGCTTAACTGCAATCCATCTCTAGATCTGACCTTCCATGCGCTCGCTGATCCCAGCAGGAGAGCGATGGTCGAGCGACTGAGCCGCGGGCCGGCTTCGGTGGGGGCGTTGGCTGAACCGCTGTCGATGTCACTGCCGGCTGTGATGCAGCATCTCCAGGTGCTCGAGGCGAGCGGCCTCGTTCGGACCGAGAAAGTCGGGCGCGTGCGCACATGCCAGTTGGAACTCGGGACTCTCGAGACTGTGGCGCAGTGGATTACCCAGCGACGCAACAGCTAACTACTAGAACCAACGGAGACACGCTAATGAGCGACAAACCAGCCAGACACTCGACTACGCACGCGACGTTCATAATCGAGCGCGAATATTCCGCTTCGCCACAACGTGGCTTTCATGCGTGGCCTGAGCCCAAGGCAAAGGTGCGCTGGGTCTTAGGGTCAAATGGCTGGAAGGAATCAGATCACACAGTCGATTTTCGCCTTGGCCGCAGCGAGCATGTCAGAGGCGCATCTCTATGAGCAGGGTATGGGCAGGCCGCATCCTCAGCGCGATCCCAGTGCTATTCGTGCTCATGGGAGCAGTGATAAAGCTGATGAAGACTCCAGCGGTGGTGCAGATCTTCGCACAGTTTGGCTTTCAGGAGAGTCTCATCCTCGTAATCGGCCTCATCGAGCTTGGCTGCGTGATCGTCTATCTCATTCCGCGTACGGCGGTGCTCGGCGCGATCCTGATGACGGCGCTTCTTGGCGGAGCGACGGTCACAAACGTGCGGCTGAATAATCCCGACTGGGTTGTACCTGTGCTTCTTGGCGTCCTCGTCTGGGGCGGACTGTTTCTTCGGGACGAGCGCGTTCGGATGCTGATTCCTTTCCGAAAGCTCGATTGATCCATTCGTAGCCGGCCGCCGCGGGGCGCAATATATTCGCGATGCTTGTCCGGCCGCATTCGCCCGTTGTCGGCTCAGCATCTTAATGTCCCGATAACTGGAATAGGGCAGTGGCTGATATAGATGAGTCGTCCGAACCCCGCAAACCGCTCGACGAAGAACTCGACGTGTGGGGCCTTACCCACGTAGGCAATATGCGCAAGTCGAACGAGGATCATTTTCTGCTCGGCTCGTTGCGCAAGCACCTCGACATCCACGCGACTTCGCTCGCACAGACAGACCAGTTGATGGCCTGCAACGAACGCGTAGGCTATCTCGCGATGGTGGCAGACGGAGTGGGCGGCCAGGTGGCGGGCGAGGAGGCCAGCCGCCTGGCGCTCGAGGAAGTAACGTCATACGTAGCACAGAGCACGATCTGCTACTACCAGTCCAACGCGCAGGCTGACGAATTCATCGACGTCTTGCAGGAAGCGGCGATGCGAAGCCATGCGCGCGTACTTGAGCGCGCCGCGGAGGACAGAGAGCTGCGCGGCATGGCGACGACACTCACGCTGTGGATTGGCGTCTGGCCCTGGGCGTATCTGCTGCAGGTTGGCGACTCGCGCTACTACCTGTACCGGCACGGCACGCTGACGCAGATCACGCGCGACCAGACCATGGCGCAGGAGTTCATCGATCAGGGTGTGATGACTCGCTCCGTTGCGCTCGCTTCGCCGTGGGCGAACGTGCTTTCGAGTTCCCTTGGCGGAGGCCAGACCGCGCCAGTAGTCACGCGCTTAGCCGCAGGCTGGGAGAACACTCATCTGCTGTGCAGTGACGGCCTCACCAAGCACGTTTCGGATGCGCGCATCGCGGAGCGTCTGGCGAATATGACGTCGGCGCGTGAGGCAGCCGAGGGACTGCTGCAGGACGCGCTGGACGGCGGAGGGACCGACAACATCACGATCATCGTCGGCCGTGCGGTTCCAAAGGAACTGGCATAAGCAAAGTCCAGCGCATGACATGTGCGCTGGACTTTGGTACACCGTTGGCCGCGAACACCGCGCAGGCGCGTGCCGGCGCACGCCGCCTGCTTCGCCCGCTCACTAGGGCGACGGTGGTACCGGCTTCAGCCCGCGATCCTCAAGCATCGGCTCGATGCTCGGGTCGCGGCCGCGAAAATTGCGGTACATCCTGGCCAGGTCTTCGGTGTTGCCGCGCGATAGCACCATCGAGCGAAACCGGTCGCCGTTGGCGCGCGTGAGTCCGCCATGTTCCTGAAACCACTGGAACGCGTCGTCATCGAGCATCTCTGTCCAGAGGTATGCGTAGTAGCCCGACGCGTAGCCGCTTGCCCAGATGTGGTTGAAATAGCTCGAACGGTAGCGTGGCGGAACAGTACTCAGGTCTACGTGGTTGGATCGTAGTGACTGTGCTTCGAGACTGTCGGCGTTCTGGAGCGGCGCATCAGGCGGCAAGGTGTGCCATGACATGTCCAGCAATGCTGCGGCGAGCAGCTCGGTGAGATCGTAGCCCTGGTTGAAGCTGGACGCCTTGCGCATCTTGTCCACGAGTGCCTGCGGCATTGGCGCGCCAGTCCTGTAATCCTTGGCGTAGTGCGCAAAGATCTTTGGATCGCTGGCCCAGTGCTGATTGAACTGGGAAGGAAACTCAACGAAATCGCGAGCGACACTGGTACCGGAAAGGCT
>JBDTIP010000151.1:0-2871 GCA_039936295.1 Gemmatimonadaceae bacterium | reverse complement strand
TTCACGCTCGGCGACTTTGTGACGCACGACGGCGCGCCGTATCCGAAATACATCGTGCTGCGTGAAGCATTACTGGACAAACTCGAGCTGGTGCTGGCCGATCTGGAGATGCACGGCGTTTCGACGGTGCATGTGAAGGTGCTATCCGGCTTCCGCACCCCGTGGTACAACGCGGCTCTAGGCGCTGCGAGCGGCCGCGCGCGCGAGAGCCGTCACCAGTATGGTGACGCGGTAGATATGGTCATCGATTCTGATGGCGATGGCAGGATGGGCGATCTGAATCATGATGGTCGCGTCGACGCCGGCGACGTGCGGGTTATCGAAGCCGCCGTGGACCGGGTCGAGCGTGCGCACCCCGAGCTAGCGGGCGGCCTCGGACTGTACCGAGAGATGGGTCCGAGCGGGCCTTTCGCACATATCGACGTCCGCGGAACGCGTGCAAGATGGGGCTCCGCGACGCGGCCAGCATACGCCGATGCGACGTCAGCTGATGGCTCATACGGCGGGTCGTATGCGAGTGCAGCGTCGGCATCGACCGGTCACTGCCAGGCGGAAGGCGCCTCGGCGGTGCTGTGCCAGGGATTCAGGCACACGCACTGACTGCATCACCCAGCGCGGCCAGCGCGTATTTTGTGTCGAGCGGCTAACCACGCCTCGTCACTCCCTTAAGGTCGCAATGCCGATGCTGCAGACAACGATGTCATTCTCACGCCGCGCCGCGGCCGTTGCCGGTCTCGTGCTGGCTCCGGCATTCGCGCTGGTCCTCCCCTCCGTCATCGCTGCTCAGGAACCTGTCTCTGCGTCGATCACCACGCCGAAGCAGATGTTCGGGCACAACATCGGGGATGACTACTGGCTCGCCAACTACGATCAGTTCGAGGCGTACTGGCACAAGCTAGCCGGCGAATCTGACAGGATGAAACTGGTTGACATCGGCAAGACCGCCGAGGGGCGACCCGAGCTCATGGCGATCATCTCTTCCCCAGAGAACATGAAGCATCTGGCGCGGTACCAGGAGATATCCCAACGACTGGCGCACGCGGAAGGTCTCACAGACGACGAGGCGCGTGCACTGGCCAAGGAAGGGAAGTCGGTTGTCTGGATCGATGGAGGCCTGCACGCGAGTGAGGTGCTTGGCGCCGCACAACTGATGCAGACCGTTTACGACCTATTGGCTCGCAACGATGCGGAGACCACGAGAATCCTGAACGATTGCATAATCCTGGCGGTGCACGCGAATCCGGACGGCATGCAGCTCGTGTCCAACTGGTACATGAAGGACGCTGACACGCTCAAACGAAATGTCAACGTACCGACGCTGTGGCAGAAATACACGGGGCACGACAACAACCGTGATTTCTACATGTCCAACCAGGCGGAGACTAAGAACATCAACAAGGTGCTTTACTGGGATTGGTTTCCAGAGATAGTGTACAACCACCACCAGACGGGGCCCGAGGGCGCAGTGATGTTTTCGCCGCCATTCAGGGATCCGTTCAACTACAATTTTGATCCGATGGTCGTGACCGACATCGACCTCATCGGCGCGGCGATGCACGACCGTTTTGCGCGCGAACACAAGCCCGGTGTTGTAATGCGCAGCGGTGCGACGTATTCAACATGGTGGAACGGAGGATTGCGCACCGATCCGTATTTCCACAACATGATCGGCCTTCTGACCGAGACTATCGGTAGCCCGACGCCGGAGGCGATTCCATTCGTGCCAGCAATGTCCCTGCCGCACGGCGACGATCCGTATCCGATCGCACCTCAGGTGTGGCACTTCAAGCAATCGATCGATTATGAGATAACTGCCAACTACGCTGTGCTGGATCTTGCCTCGCGGCAGAAAGACGAATTCTTGTACGACATCTATTCGATGGGCAAGAACTCAATTGACAATGGAAGTCGCGATTCGTGGACAATCTCGGGAAGCCGGATCGCCGAGGTTGACTCGGCGGTGGCGGCGAACAAAACCGACGCGCGACCGGCAGTAAGAACGCGTGGCGGCGCAGTTGATGACAAGTACTTCACGAGCGTCCTGCACGATCCGGCGAAGCGCGACCCGCGCGGATACATCATAAGTGCAGACCAGCCGGATTTTTTAACCGCGGTCAAGTTTGTGAACACACTGCGGTATGGCGGAGTCGACGTACTCCGCTCCACGTCGGCATTCACGGTGAACGGCAAGCGGTATCCGGCCGGCTCGTTCGTCGTGAAGACTGCGCAAGCCTTCAGGCCGTACGTGCTCGACATGTTCGAGCCGCAGGACTATCCCAACGACTTCGCGTATCCTGGCGCACCACCGACGCGGCCGTATGACATTGCCGGTTACACGCTGGCGTATCAGATGGGCGTGAAATTCGACCGCGTTCTGGACGGGTTCAACGGGCCGTTTGAGAAAGTGACAGGACTCGCGAGTCCTCCAGCGGGAACGGTTTCGGACGCCGGCGGTGCGGCAGGGTTCCTCTTTTCACACGCAGAGAACGATGCGTTCACCGTAGTGAATCGCCTGCTCAAGAATCACGCCGACGTGTACTGGCTCAAGGCTCCTGTCGATGCACACGGAAAGGCGTATCCGGCGGGAACCTTCTACGTAAGTGCGGGGTCGGCAGTGATGCCGGTGATCGAGAGGGCAGCTCGGGAGTTGGGCGTGAGCTTTACGGGTACAGCTTCGCGTCCGGGCGCTGACGCGACGAAGCTGCACCAGGAGCGACTCGCGTTGTGGGACACGTACGGTGGCTCGATGCCGTCGGGGCAGATTCGTTGGCTGCTCGAGCAATTCGAGTTCCCGTACACGCTGGTGTATCCACAGGACATTGATTCAGGCGCGCTGCAGGGCAAGTATGACGCGGTGATCCTGCCGACGGG
>JBDTIP010000150.1:0-4970 GCA_039936295.1 Gemmatimonadaceae bacterium | reverse complement strand
GTCGCTGCGTTAACCACGGCAATGAACAAGGAGCTCATCGCGGGCGGCGGCCTTGCCGACCTCCGCCAGACCCTTGCCGGAACCAATAAACTCATCGGCCAGCTTAGCGCCATTGCCGTGACCCAGTCGACGCAGTTATCGGCGACGATGGCGTCGCTGCGTCGCGCAACGTCCGCCGTGGATTCGGCCAAGATCGACTCGACACTATCCAATCTTCGTGCGGCGAGCGGCAACATGAATTCGCTCACGTCCTCGCTGGATTCAACAGGGCGCGCCCTCAATCAGATCGTTGCCAAGGTCGATAGTGGAAACGGGTCGGCTGCCAAGCTCATCAACGATCCAGCCATCTACAATGACATGCATTCACTGCTCGGGCGCATGGACAGCCTGGTCGCTGACATCAAGAAGAATCCCAAGCGCTACATAAACGTGAAAGTGTTCTGAGTGTTTGCGAAAGAGCTTAGAAGTTGTAGCGGAGCGACAGGAGCACAGTCGCGCTGCAGATGCTTCCGCACGTAGCGTTCTGGTCGGAGTAGAACTGACGGACCCAGTAGGGGTTGAGAAGATTGCCGAAGTTCTGGATGCCGAGACGAAGCTCCATTCAGGGCAGCGTATATTTTACGGAAAATCGGAACTTTTCGTCGAGGGCGAGATCGATAACCGCAGCGAGACGCTGCTGGAACGCATGTTCAGCCACTGGCTGATTGTCGTGTTCAGACGGTAGGGTATTGCCGGTAGAGGGAGCATCCATCGAATCCGAGCTCGGCTATTCAGCGACGGCAGCAACGATGCGGTACTGCAACAGAGTCTGTTTGGCGAGTAGGTTTAGGTTCTGAAATGGATGCTCATCGCGCCCTGTTCTGGGCCTGTCTTGTCGTAACGATCATTGCCGAGCTGCTGATCCTGCGGTCGGCTTTTTTTCCGCCAACTGACATGGTGCCCGCGGACAACATGCCACGGTCGCCCCGGTGGTTGGAAATGGTCTGGGGGATTCTGCCAGCGATCGCCCTGGCCGCGATCTACTGGTCGGCGTGGGGTGCACTGTGAGGCGCGGCGAGGTACCGGTGCTCCGGGGGCTGCGGCTGGTTGCTTATATCGCGACGGGCCTTGGATTCACCCAGATCGTCTTCGGAGCGATCGTTCGAATCACGGGTTCAGGCATGGGATGCGGAGACCGCTGGCCGACCTGCCAGGGCTATCTGATCCCACCGCTTGAGCGGCCGGACCTCATCATAGAGGTGACGCATCGCTACATCGCGTCAGCACTGATCCTCTCGATTCTGGTGTTGCTTGCGATGGCGATCGCCAAACGATCGGCACGCGGTGTTGCTGGCGAGGGTGGAGTATTGCGCTCCACACTCCTGGCGGCTGCTCTCGTCCTCGTGGCCGCGGTGTTCGGCGGGATAACGGTAAAGCTTTCGCTCAATCCCTACATCATCGTCACGCATCTGGCGATAGCGATGACGCTCCTCGCGGTCTTGTCTATCACTGTGCTTCGTGCAGGCGGCTGGGGCTTTGATGGTACCGAAGTCGCCTCGCCCCGGACGTACCGCGCTGCACGCGCGGCCGTCGTGCTCGCCTTCCTTGTAGTAGTCATGGGCGCCCTCACGGCCAACGTGCTCGGCGCCAATGCATCCTGCCAGGGATTCCCCTGGTGTACGTCAGTGATCGCGACAGGAGCCCCACTTTACATCCAGGTTGTGCATCGCGTACTCGCATTCCTGCTCTTCTTCCACATGATCGGGCTCGCGATTGGCGTGCAGCGCCGGCGAGAATCGGGACTCGTCCGCGCCGCTGCGTGGACCGCGCTTGGCGCGATCGTTCTCCAGATCATTGTCGCCGCTGGAATGGTGGGCATGCAGCTACCTCCAGCATGGCGATCGCTGCATCAGGCGGTTGGCACGCTGGTCTGGCTCTCGATCTTCACGCTGGCTGCGCTGGCGAAATATTCCGTGGCCGAGTACGGAACGCCGGTGCCCGCGACGGGCAGTGCAACGGTGACAGCTTGAGCGCCGGAGCCAGCATGAATTCCGAAGCCTCGCTCGCGACGGCACGTACTCACTCCATGGTCGCGGACCTCGTCGCACTGACAAAGCCGCGAATCATCTCGCTGCTACTGCTCACGACGATAGCAGCCATGTACGTGGCGGGTACACCGAGTGTCTGGTTGGTGTTGACAGTGCTCGTTGGCGGATATTTGATGGCGGGCGGTGCCCACGCGGTGAACATGTATCTGGACCAGGACATCGACGCTCACATGCCGCGTACCAAGCTGCGCCCGATTCCCAGTGGACGGATGGCTCCGCGCGCAGTGCTGGCATTCGGAATTCTCCTAGCCACATCGGCGACGTTCCTGCTGGCGCGCTACGCCAATGTTCTGACGGCAGCACTCGCGCTGATTGGTTTTTACGGATACGTCTTTCTTTACACGCACTGGCTGAAGCGCAGGACGCCGCAGAACATCGTGATTGGCGGCGCGGCTGGCGCAATACCGCCGCTGGTGGGTTACGCAGCCGTCACCGGGAATCTGGACCTGACCGCGTGGACTCTGTTCCTGATCATCTTCTACTGGACGCCGCCGCACTTTTGGGCGTTGGCGCTGCTCAAGAAGCGCGATTACGGAGCGGCGGGTGTACCAATGGCGCCGCTCATCTGGGGTGAGCGGCACACACGTGACCAGATGCTGTGGTATCTGGGAATAATGGTTGCGCTGTCCATTCTCCCGTTCTGCACCGGAGCTTTCGGTCTGTTCTACCTCGGCAGCGCGCTGGTAGTCGCTGCACCGCTCGCTTATGGCGTGATCAAGCTGAAACTCGACGGAACGACCGAAGGCTCCACGCGTACGGAGCGTTTCGTGTTCATGTATTCGCTGCTGTACCTCGCGCTACTGTACGTCGCGATGGTAGTCGATCTGCACGTGTTCAGATAGTGGCAGCCACCGGTGTGACTGGAGCCGCGTCGGCGGACGAGCGAAAAAAAGAGCGTAAGTCCGTGTCGCCTGCAGCGCTCGCGCGGCTCTTCCCAAGGGTAAAGCCATACCTGGGGCAGATGGCGTTCGCCACCGTGTGCCTGCTTGCCGCAAGCGCGGCGGGACTCGCGTTTCCAGCGATCGTTGCGATATTGCTCGACACTGCGTTCAAGCACGGCAATGGGAAACTGCTGAACGAGATTGCCGGCGGCCTGCTACTGCTGTTCGCGGTACAGGCAGTACTTAACATGGTACAGGTTTACCTGCTGACGGCTACAGCCGAGCGAGTAATCGCGAAGCTTCGCACCGACCTGTTTGCGCATCTGGTGCATCTGTCACCTGGATTCTTCACAGATCGTCGCACGGGTGAGCTTACCAGCCGTTTATCCGCAGATAGCAGTGTGCTGCAGACAGTTCTGAGCACGAACCTGTCGGAGTTCGCGCGTCAGTCGATCTTTCTTGTCGGAGCGCTGGTGCTTCTGACTGTGAAGCAGCCCGCGTTGACTGGTACGACGCTGGCGGTGGTGCCGCTTGTAGTGGGTGCGGCATTCATCTTCGGCAGGAAACTACGCCGTGCGAGTACCGGCGTTCAGGACCGCGTTGCCGAAGCCACGGGGACGGCCAACGAGGCTTTCTCACAGATTCGAATGGTGCAGAGCTTCACCGCCGAAGCGGAAGAAACGCGGAAGTACGACCGACATCTTACGGACGTTGTCAGCGCCGCCGTAGAGCGCGCGAAGATCAGAGGTGTCTTTTTCGGTGCGCTGACGTTCTTCGGATTCAGCGGAGTGGTAGTCGTGTTGTGGGAGGGCGGCAGGTTGGTACTCACCGGCCAACTCACCGCCGGTGCGCTCGTCTCGTTTCTGTTGTATGCACTCTACGTCGCCGGAGCGGTTGCATCGCTGGCGTCGTTATTCGGTGCCTATCAGGAGGCGACCGGCGCTGCACAGCGCATTTTCGAGCTGCTCGACATGACGCCGACGGTTGTCGACGCAATCGCACCAGTCGCGCTACCGCGGCCCCGCCGTGGCGACCTGGAGATGCAGCACGTTTACTTCAAGTACCAACCCGATCTTCCCGATGCACTGCACGATGTGTCACTGCACATCGCGCCTGGTGAAATCGTGGCCCTGGTAGGTCCGAGTGGTGCCGGTAAAACCACGGTCGCTTCGTTGTTGCCGCGATTCTGGGACGTCACAGGCGGTCGGATAATATTCGATGGAACGGACGTCCGGGATATATCGCTGCGCGATCTGCGGGAGTCGATTGGAGTGGTACCGCAGGAGCCTGCGCTCTTCAGCGGAACGATAACGGAGAACATCGCCTATGCCCTGGTCGGCGATTCGTCCACGGTGTCGGATGCGGCGGTCGAGGCGGCGGCGCGAGCTGCCAACGCACACGAGTTCATCGCGCGGCTGCCCGAGGGGTATCAGACCAAGGTTGGTGAGCGCGGTGTGAAGCTTTCTGGCGGCCAGCGTCAACGTCTCGCGATTGCGCGAGTATTCCTCAAGGACCCGGCGCTCGTGATATTGGACGAAGCAACCTCGAGTCTCGATTCCGAGAGCGAGCGGCTGGTCGAGGAGGCGATGGAAGAGCTGCTGCGCGGCAGATCGACGCTTATCATCGCGCACCGGCTGTCGACCGTGCTGCGCGCGGACCGCGTGGTCGTGCTGGAGCATGGTCGCGTAGTGGAGACCGGGCGCCACGCCGACCTACTCGATGCGGAAGGTATCTACGCGAAGTTGTATCGAGGTCAGTTCAGACCCGGCGATCGCCTCGCGATAAGTAGCATGTAACAAACGCGGTCGACCGACCCAAAGCCGAACGCGTGGAAATCAGTCTGGAGCAGGCAATCAACCACGGAGATTTCTCGTTGTTCACATCAAGGGCTTCATTACAAACAGCGTTGCGCCGGACGGCGAGCTATGCGGCGCGCACCCGCGTCGTCGCTGCATTCACGATTTCGACATTCGCGATTGCGTCGATCCCAGCTGCGGCGCAG
>JBDTIP010000149.1:0-4314 GCA_039936295.1 Gemmatimonadaceae bacterium | reverse complement strand
TGGAGATGGTCCGCAATGCTGGCGCCGAGGTGGTCACGTCCGCGGATCTGGTTACGCGGATTTATGCGGTCTGGACACCGGCCAACCTGGAATCGCACAAGCGCGCGGCGCAGCACATTGCACGCATAGCTCGCAACGCCATGTCGCTCGCCGGGGAACGCGCTCGATCGGGCAAGCCGATTCGCGAATTTGAGCTTGGGTTGCTCATACGCCAGGAATTCGACGAGGCTGGCCTTCTTACCGATCACGGCCCCAATGTGTCTGTGGGCCTCAACGCTGCCAATCCGCACTACGAACCCACCGCTGAACATTCGGCGTTGATCAACGAAGGCGACATACTTCTGATCGACCTGTGGGCCCATGAGCCCGGCGGGGTGTTCGCCGACCAGACCTGGATGGGCTCGCTCGGACCGGCGAGTGCTGCCAACGTTGTCATCTGGGAGACAGTTCGTGGCGCGCGCGATGCCGCGATCGATCTGCTGCGCGCGCGCGTGAGCGCCGGTGCGCCGGTTACCGGCGGAGAAGCCGACGACGCCGCTCGCAACTACATAACCGAGCGCGGCTTCGGCAAGCACTTCACTCACCGGACGGGGCATTCAATCGATTCACGCGACATTCACGGCTCGGGACCCAACATCGACAACATGGAATCCCGTGACGGGCGCGTGCTGCTTCCGGGTGTGGCCTTCTCCATAGAGCCGGGTATCTACATCCCGGGCGATGTGGGTATGCGCAGTGAGTGCAACGGTTACATGGACCATGGATCCTTGCTCATCACGCCGCACACGTTGCAGCAGGACCTCTTCGTAGTCTAACGCGGCTACTCAATCGTCAGTGCACGACCTCGGTCCAGATCCTCGGATCTTCAAGTCCGAGCCGCCAGAGTGCGAACTTGGTGATCCCGGTTCTGCGCGCGCTACGAACGAGCGAGTCCAGCAGTACGGCGTCGGTCGCCCACAGCGTCCAGCCGTCGGCGGCCGCGTGAAGATTACTCGAGGCGGGATCGCGCAGCAGAGCGACGTGCGCGTCCCGTGCGAGATGCTCCGCGTCCGCGTACGAGATTACCGCGGTCGCGCTGTCGGAGCGCCACTGATAGCCGTAAGTGGGAAACGCAGCGACGACTCTCGAGCTACCGATGTCGCTGGCGCGAATGCCCAGCGCGCGCATCGCCCAATCGGGCGATGCGATAGGACCTGGCGGCGACGTAAGCCAGTGCTGATCGTACAACATCACCACCAAAAAGTCGACTGCTCCAAGTAACGGCCGCCCGGGGTAATCAACGGTGTCCGTTGCCGGTATCGCCATGCCTGTAGGCGAAACGCCATGCGCGCGCGCGGAATCCGCAAATGCGCGGCTCACACGAATGAGAACATCGAGATCGTCTGCTGTGTGTCCCTCGAAATCGAGCACCAGCCCACGGTAGCCACCGGCCCCCAGAAGTGCCGCGGCGCGCCCGGCGGTGCGACCCAGTACTGTAGAGTCGCTCGCCAGTGCGCGGATCGTCTCCGGATGAAATCGGTTTCCATGATAGGAAGTGAGTAGAGCCATCCGCCTGCGGTTGCCGGGGTTGCTCTTCATCAGTGGGTCGGGGAACAGGGCGATCGGTTGGAACGAGGTGCTGTCGAGCGTGATGAACCCCGAAACAATGACGTCAAGCTGCGACGCGTGCGCGGCGGCACTTGCTTCGCTGCGGCGGTCCCACGGTGCGGTGAACCCCCAGAACTCGGCGTCCGCGGCCGACGGACGGCCGTGCGCCGAAGCGCAGCCCAGCACGACGGTAGACACGCATAACATTGCCGCAGTCACCGTTGCTCGAACCGTCTGGCTTCCGCATTGCACGCGACGCCTGGTCATCACCGTTGGTAAATTAGCAGACTCCTCACAATCGGCACGCGAAGTCCAGCTCATGCGCGTTTCCAGACATCCAGTTTTACTCCTGATTCTCTCCATTCTCGCCGCATGTTCCGGCCGCGACAAGAGCTCGGCGCAGGCCGTCGGCGACACCGTCGGCGCGGCGCAGCGCGCCACGGTCCTCGCCGCGTCTGCGGTCCCATACTCGACCGGAGGGCTGGCGAACCCCGGGAGTATCACCGGTACAGTGCAGTTCGACGGCACCCCGCCCGGCGATACAGCCATCGTTGTGCGCGCTGACCAGAATGGCTGCGGCAAGCCATTGACGGTTCAGCTCCTCTCACGCTCCAATGGCAAGGTTGCGAACGCTGTTGTCTGGCTCACCGACGTTCGTCAGGGCCGTTCGCTCCCGAGCAATAGACGATTCGAGCTCACGAACAACGATTGTGCGTGGAGCCCGCAGGTTCAAGCGGTGGTTACCGGCGGAGCGCTCAACGTCGTGAACTACGATCCGCTGGCGGAGCGCGCATTTGCGACCAAAGTATCGACAGGCGATACCGTCGCTGTGGCGCCCTTCACCGACGACGGTCAGGTCATTCCGTACGACAGGCTGCTACGCCAGCCTGGTATTCTGGAATTTTCGGTCGAGAGCCGGCCGATGTCGCGCGCTTGGGTCGTCGTGCTGGATCAACCGTATTTCGCAGTAACGGATGCGCACGGATTGTTCACCATCGACAGCGTTCCCCCTGGCGTTCACCACATCCGCGCCTGGCAGCCAATGCTCGGGGTCGCGGATGGTACTGTAACTGTTACGCCAGGCGGGAAGGCAACTGTCGATTTAAAGTTTAATCCACGCTAGATCTCACTTCAGATACTTGTCGAACCAGGCGAGATAGCGCCGCTGCATGTCGCGCACGTGCTCCGGGTTGGCAAAGTGATGTCCCTCGTCCGGATACACGGCCAATTCAGTAGTTACACCAACGTGTTGCAGTCCGCGCCAGAACTCGAACGACTGCGGCGAGGGACACTCGGCATCCCGTTCACCTACGATGATGAGTGTCGGTGTGCGAGCATGCGAGATGAAATTGATCGGTGAGCTCTTTGCGTACACCGCCGGATCTTCGTATGCAGTGGCGCCGAAAAACGGAACCATCCATTCACTGATGCCGTTCTCACCGGTATAGCTCAGCCAGTCAGAGAGTCCGGCACCGGCAACAGCCGCGCGAAAGCGGTTCGTCTGCGTGACGGCCCACATTGTCATGAAGCCGCCGTAGCTCCAACCGGTCACGCCGAGGTGCTTCGCATCCACCGGATATTTGGCGATGACGGTGTCGACTCCTGTCATGATATCGCGGAGATCGCCGTACCCGAAATCCTTCACGTTGGCTCGCGTGAACGCTTCGCCCTGCCCGTAGCTGCCGCGCGGATTTGGCATGAATACGAAGTATCCATGACGCGAAAGCTCAGCCTGCTCCGAAGATGCCGTAGTGAAGGAGGCGCTGTACGCTGACGACGGGCCGCCGTGAATTACGACGATCATCGGATAGTGCTTGCTCGCGTCGAAGTTCGTCGGATACATCAGGAAACCCTGAACGTTGAACCTGTCGTTGTGCCACTCGACGCTCACGGTCTTGCCCCACGACGGCCGGACGTCTGTGTTCGCGTGCGTGATTTGCGTCCAGTGACCGAGCGGGCCCGCCCAGATGTCCGGCGCGGTACTCGACGATTCGCGGACAACCGCGACAGCCGAGCCATCCGACGTTGCAGATACTTCCGGAAGGCCGGCTGCACGACCACTGGAGATGCTTTCCAAAGCCGACCACAGCCCTGAGACAGCCCCGGTGTGCGCATCAATGGTCGCGATCTCCGATCCGCCACGCGATGCCATCGTGGCGAGCACCGCGCCCGGGCCGATCCACCTGAAGGAATTGAGCGATACCTTGATGCTCGGCGTGACGTCGCGCGCTGTTCCGCCTGCGGCCGGCACCGTGTAAAGGTCGCCACCCGTCGATCCCTGGTCGCTCATCAGGCCACCGATAAACGCGATCAGCTTACCATCGGGCGACCATAACGGTTGTGCGATCTGCACCGTCGGTTTTGCAATAGCCCGCGCCGCTCCTGTTGCAGCGTCTATGGCCTCTAGACGCGCTACCCACCAGTTATTGTTGCCCGACCCGTTTGCATCGCTCACCGCGAATTCCTTTCCACTCGGCGACCAATCAAATTCGTAGACGTACAAGCCGGGTTTCGAGACAACCTTCATCTCCCTGCTGGAGACGTCGACCATCGCGAGGTGCTGCCGGTCTATGTGTGTGTCCATCACACCAGTGTCGCGCGGAGTCGCCTGGGTCGGCCCGTTGGACTGCTCGGATGGCGATGAGTAGAGGAAGGCAATGCGCGATCCATCCGGCGAGAACTTCGGTCCGTGCACGGAGCCGGGTATCAGCGCGATTCGGCGTACAC
>JBDTIP010000148.1:0-4444 GCA_039936295.1 Gemmatimonadaceae bacterium | reverse complement strand
TACTCGATTCGCTTTGGCGCCGAAGGCCATCGCGCGGCCGTCTCGAACTCATGCGCCTGCCGTTATTCCACAGTTACAGACTTGGCAAGATTGCGCGGCTGGTCCACGTTCGACCCGCGCTTCACAGCGATGTAATACGCGAGCAGCTGCAACGGGACCGATGCCAGTATCGGCGTCACCAAGTCCAGCGATTCCGGAATACGGAACTCGTAGTCAATCAGACCCGCGAGCGACGGCTCCAGCCGGCTCGTGATGGCGATGACATTTCCCTTACGCGCTTTGACTTCCTGCACGTTGGACACCACCTTCTCGAACACGGAGTCGTGCGGCGCGATGAACACAACCGGCATCATCTCGTCGATCAATGCGATCGGCCCGTGCTTCATTTCCGCCGCTGGATAGCCCTCGGCGTGGATGTAGCTGATTTCCTTGAGCTTTAGTGCTCCTTCGAGCGCGGTTGGAAAATTGTAACCGCGCCCCAGATACAGGAAATTCTGCGCGCGCTTGAACTCCTCCGCCAGCGCTTCGATTTCTTCAGCGCGATTCAGAATGCTCTGCACCTGGCCCGGCAGCGCGTGAAGCGCCTCCACAATCTCGCGTCCGCGCACAGTAGAGAGCGCGCGCAAGCGGGCGAGCTTGAGCGTGAACAACAGCAGCGCCGTGACCTGGCTCGAAAACGCCTTGGTCGAAGCCACGCCGATCTCGGGTCCGGCATGAATGTACGATCCGCCATCCGACTCACGCGCAATTGTCGAGCCGACCACATTGACAATGCCGAGCGTGCGTGCGCCACGATGCTTCGCCTCGCGCATCGCCGCCAACGTATCGGCCGTCTCGCCAGATTGCGAGATCACTATACAGAGCGTGCGATCGGTGACAACAGGGTTGCGATACCGGAACTCGGATGCGTACTCGACCTTGGTCGGAATGCGAGCGAGGTCTTCGAGCATCATTCCACCAATCAGCGCGGAGTGCCAGCTCGTCCCGCAGGCCGTGAGCACGATGTTGTCGAAACGGAGCAGTTCCTCATCGCTGAGATTGAGTCCGCCGAGCTTGGCGGTTCCCGTATCGTCGAGCAGGCGACCACGCATCGTGTTCTCGATGGTCTGCGGCTGCTCAAAGATCTCCTTCAGCATGAAATGCGGATAACCGCCGCGCTCGATCTGGCCCAGATCCCAGTCGACCTTGCTAACGCTGCGCAGCATCTCGCGCGCGTCGATGTCCAGCACGCGATATCCGTTGCGGTCCAGAACCGCTATGTCGCCGTCGTCCAGATATACGACCTGACGCGTGTGCGCCAGAATCGCGGACACATCGCTGGCCACGTAGTACTCGTGGTCGCCCAGGCCGAGCAGCAGCGGGCTGCCCTGGCGCGCCGCGACGAGCTTGTTCGGATCGCGGCTCGAAACCACCGCGATGCCGTAGGTTCCCTCTACCTGCGACAGGGCATCCATCACGGCCTGTTCGAGCGAGTCCTCGTAGGCTTCCTGTATCAGGTGCGCCAGGACTTCGGTGTCCGTCTCGGACACGAACTTGTAGCCCAGCGCCTGCAGCTTGGTGCGGAGTAGCGAAAAGTTCTCGATGATGCCATTATGGACCACCGCGACCGTGCCATCCATGGACACGTGCGGATGCGCGTTGCACTCAGTCGGCGCCCCGTGCGTGGCCCACCGGGTGTGCGCGATACCGATTGTGCCATTCACCGGCAGTGCCTTCAACACTGTCTCGAGCCTCGAGATCTTGCCAGCAGCCTTGCGGGTTTCGACGCCATTGCCATTCATCACGGCGACTCCGGCGGAGTCGTAGCCGCGATACTCCAGCCGCTTGAGCCCTTCCAGAAGAAGGGGCCCGGCGCCCCTGTCACCGATGTAGCCGACGATTCCGCACACTTTATAGTCTTTTGTTTAGAGAGAGGCGCCCCGAAGGGGGCGGCAACCACACCCAGCCCAATTTAGAGGTCGCACCACTGCTGGGCCATGCCGCCAATGACGACGCAGGCGGAGTAACCGGTACTCCGGCCTCCGCCCGGTTGCGGCATGTCTCCAGCCGAACGTTACTGAATGTGGCCGCCGGAGCTCGGCTGCCCCGCCGTTGACGACTGCGACCCCTTGGCCGCGGATCTCATATCTGGAGCTTGGCTCCCGGAGCTTTGCCGTCCAATATTGGGCGCTGGTGCCAGCACGGGATTCGGGGAGAGGCGCGGGGCTGGCGAAAGGCGCGGATTACCACCGACAACCTCACCGTCGTGCTGTGAACGCGACGACCTGTGTCGCTCCGCTGCCAATGCTTCAGCATCGCGGCCGCGCTCCCGCGCCATACCGATCCCGACAAGCTCGACCTCAGTTTGACCACCCCTCGCAGCCGCGTTCGGCGCCGATCCGTCGGACCCGTTTGCCGCGGTGAAATACGTCCGCTCGGACGCGTGCTCCTTCTCGATTTCCACGCGTCTGTCTGCATCACTCACGCGCGTTCCAATAATGGTCGGCAGGACAGTGGGTTTTTCGTTCGAGGTGGACGCAAGAGTAGCGTTTTCTGTCTGCTTCGACGCTAGTGCCGTCCTCAACTGCTGGGACTGCACCGGAGGCTGCACCGCGGCCTGGGCATTCACACGCAGATGCGAGTCACCCTGGCAGCCGCTGAAGGGGTAGTTTAGCGGTACCAGGCGGCTGCTTCCATCGCCACACGACAGAGTCGAATACTGCAGGCGCGGCACGTCCGCTCGTCCAGCGGCTGTCGCACCTGTCCCAGGCCACAACACACGGACATCTGAGTCCCACGATGCGTCATCGCCGAGCGCAACGGCGTTGTTAAGGAGCGCATCGAACGCGACGTGCGCATAGAACGAGCGCGATGCGACAGTCCCAACTGAAGATGCAAGCCGCATCGGGCGGTGAACATAACGTCCGACGTCGAGAGGATTGCGTGATGCGATTACGTAGAGATAAGCAGGACCGGTAAACGTGGTTCCGATCACAGCGCGGTACGAGGCGTCGTCGAACTGATCGCCAAAGAGCTGCTCGATGTTGTAGCCGGCGGTGTGCAGCTGTTCGGCAGCGTCGACGATTGGATACAACAAACGCACGCCGGCACCTGGATAAACTATGAACGCTGCAACATAAGCAGGCTCACTGAGGACGAATCGCAGCGGTGCGTGTTGGGCAGGAGGAAGCAGGAGAACCTTGACGCCCTGGCCGACCTGGACGCCCTCACCAGCCGCGGAAGCGTTGCCGGGTGCCTGCGCACCCAACGCAGCACCACAAAGTGAGACGCAGACGACACTGGCGGTCAACCTCATAATTGCCTCGTAGGTGAGCCCAACTCACTCCAACACCTGCAATCCGGGCACCGGCCGCACTCCCGTACAATCGTTCTCCCAGTAAATATACGCGAGCTTCGTCAAAACGTTCCACCAGCCGTACCGGTTTGAAACGGCCGTCGATTTGTCAGCTTCTCGACAGCTTCTCGACAGCGTCTCGACCTGCACGAATCAGTTCGCGCGCTGCCACTTCCGTCGGCGCCTCGGCTATGACACGAACGATCGGCTCCGTACCGGATGGCCGTACGTGCACCCACCGGTCTCGCCACGCGATCCGCATACCGTCCTGAGTATCGACTTCGGCGTCTGGAAACGCCGCGCGCAGACTCTTGTATACAGAATCCAGTGGCGCCGCCGGAAGCGCCAGCTTGTCCTTCACGATTGCGTAACGCGGGTAATCGGCAACAATCGCTGACAGGGTGCGATTCTCCTGATGCAACAGTTGCAGGATCAGCGCGACGCCCACCGGCGCGTCGCGCCCGAGATGCAGCTCGGTGAGAATCACCCCACCGTTTCCTTCGCCGCCGATCGCTGAACCTTCGCTGCGCATCCGCGTCGCGACATTCACCTCGCCAACTGGCGCACGCACCACACTGCGCCCCGCTCGCTCGGCCACGTCATCCACTATTCTGCTCGTCGACAGGTTTGTCACAACCGCGCCGGGCCTGTGCCCAAGCACGACGCTCGCCGCGAGCGCGAGAGTGTAATCCTCGCCGATCGCTCTTCCTTCATTGGATACCAGCGCGAGTCTGTCGACGTCCGGATCCACCGCGAATCCAATGACCGCGCCGGAATTCTTCACGAGCGCTTCGAGCTCGCCAAGGTTTTCAGCAACGGGCTCGGGCGGCCGCGGAAAGTGTCCGTCCACTTCCATGTTGATCGATGACACGACGCAGCCGAGTCGCTTGAGCAAGATCGGCATGAACGCACCGCCGGCTCCGCGCACGCAGTCGAGTGCGACATGAAATCTTCGCGCACGTATTCCATCAACGTCGATGAACGGCAGCGCGAGTATCGCATCGATGTGCCGCGCGATCGCAGCGTCGTCGCGCTCGACCGATCCTAGCCTATCCCAGGTAGCGCGCGGAAAGTTGCTCTCCACTACGGCTCGCATTTCACGCGCTTCCT
>JBDTIP010000147.1:0-5550 GCA_039936295.1 Gemmatimonadaceae bacterium | reverse complement strand
ACAGCGCTAGCTACCACTGCGCCTGTTGCGCCGCGCTGAAGCCACCGGGACCGCCGGTGGGGCTGCAGACCGGGTCGCCGCTGACCGATGGTCGGCGGCATCTGGCCGCAAAGGTGACTAACATATGAGACGGCCTATACAGTCGGAGCGGCCGCCTTTTCTGGTCACACGATCCCATTCCCCGTGAGTAAGTCACAATGATTTTGTCGAAGTCGGCTGTCGTAGCGGCCGGTTTATTATGCGCGGGTGCGCTGAGCGCCGGCGCGCAGCAGCAGACTATGGCCGCTCCGCCGCAGACGGCTGCAAGCCGCCGCGGAGCAGGCGACACGTCCATCTTCGCACCGCTGAATCTGTACCCGTCGCCTGACGTCTACCGTACCGGCGGCGGAAGGCCCGGTGCGCGATACTGGCAACAGCGGGCGAATTACGATCTTCATGCCACGCTCGACACGACTGACAAGTCGTTGAGCGGTACGATGACGCTCCACTATACCAACAATTCGCCGGACACGCTCACCTTCGTCTGGTTCCAGACTGAGCAGAACGCGTTCCGGCCCAATTCCCTGAACACTCTGGTTTTCGAACCTGGCAGCCGATTTGGGTCGCGTAACTTCGCCGGCGGCGACATGATCGATCACTTCAATGAAGTGATTGCCGGTAAGGGAGTTGCGCTCAAGCTTCGCGACAACGGGACGGTGACGAAGGTCGATCTGGCACAGCCTCTGGCACCCGGAAAGACGGCAACGTTCGATGCCGCGTGGCATTTCCTGATTCCGGAACATGGCGCCGATCGCATGGGTCGAGATGGCGCGCTGTACGAGCTCGCACAGTGGTATCCACGCGTCAACGTCTACGACGACGTTCGCGGCTGGAACACGGAGCCCTACCTCGGGCAGGGCGAATTCTATCTCGAATACGGCGACTTCAACCTGAGCGTCACAGTGCCGTCGGGATACATCGTCGCGGCAACGGGATCGCTGGTGAACCAGCGTGAGGTGTTGACCGCCGCCGAGATATCGCGACTCGAGAAGGCAGCGAAGTCAGCCACTCCTGTCGCGATCATCACTGCGTCGGACCTTCAGAGTGGCGCGGCTCGTCCGCGAACGACGGGCACGATGACGTGGCGATTCGCCGCGCATAACGTTCGTGATGTGGCATGGGCGGCTTCGCCCGACTATCAGTGGGATGCTTCGAGCTGGAAGGGAATTCTCGCCCAGGCCTACTATCGTCCTGCGGCGGCGGTGAACTGGGATGACGCAGCGGATCAGTCACGTATGTCCATAGAGGAATACTCCGAGCGTTGGTTCATGTATCCCTATCCGCAGATCACGGCAGTCGAGGGGCCGATCAGCGGGATGGAGTATCCCATGCTGGCGATGGAGGCAAAGAGTGCCGACAAGCCTGATCTGTACAACGTCGTCACTCACGAGATTGGTCATAACTGGTTCCCCATGATCGTCGGCTCCAATGAGCGCGTGCAGTTCTGGCAGGATGAGGGACTGAACACGTTCATCAACACTTTCAGCGAAGCGCGACGGTATCCAAAGAACGGCACGCAACTTCAGCGCGCCGCGCAGCAGCGAGCTGAAATTGAAGCGACGCAGAAGTTGAACGTCGATATCCCCATCATAATGGGCCCCGATCGCATCGATCCCCGCAAACTCGGTTTCACGGAGTACGATAAGACCTCGGTTGGCTTGCAATTGTTGCGGGAGGAGATTCTTGGGCACGATGCGTTTGACGATGCATTCCGCGAATACATTCAGCGCTGGAAATACAAGCACCCGACACCCACGGATTTTTTCCGTACCATGGAATCAGTCTCGGGTACGCGGCTGGATTGGTTCTGGCGCGAATGGTTTTACGAAGATCCACACTTTGATCAGTCCGTCGAGGATGTCGAGGCAACCGATTCGGGCAATGTCCAGCACGTGACAGTGGTGTACGGAAACCTCGCGCGCGGAGTGCTTCCAATACTGGCCCGCTTTACGTTCAGTGACGGCACGACGCAGAACTTCACGTACCCGGCGCTCGTCTGGAGCACCAACAGTGTGCGATACGTGCGCGAGTACGACTTCACCGGCAAGAAGGTAACTCGAATCGATGTAGACCCGGACCACATGCTGGTGGATGTAGACAGAACCAACAATACCTGGCTGGCAAAATAGGATCCGTAGATCCGGTCACGAGCTGGGGACGTATTAGAACCGACAGCAGTAAGCCCGGTTCACCCGTTATGGAGAATTCCAGGATGCGGAAATACGTCCCCACGCTCGCGGCGCTTGCGTTAACGCTCGCCGCCGTAGCGCCAGTCGCACCACTGCAGGCCCAGCACATGGATCGCATGACCATGGTTGGCGGACAGATGATGTCCCCGCGCAAGACCATTGTAGACAACGCCGTCAACTCGGCGGATCACACCACGCTCGTAGCAGCGGTCAAGGCAGCCGGTCTCGTCCCGACACTCGAGGGAAAGGGCCCCTTCACTGTGTTCGCGCCGACAAACGCGGCATTTAGCGCGCTACCGGCCGGTACAGTCAGCGACCTGCTGAAGCCTGAGAACAAGCCGACGCTCGTCAAGATACTGACCTACCATGTGGTTGCCGGCAACTACACAGCGGCCAAGCTCATGGATGCGATCCAGAAGGGCGGCGGAACGGCAGAGCTCACCACCGTTCAGGGCGAGCAGCTCACGTTCAAGATGAATGGCCCACGCAACATCGTCGTCATCGACTCGAAGGGCAACACGGCAAATATCTCGACTTACGATGTAATGCAGTCGAACGGCGTGATTCAGGTGATCGACCGCGTCCTGATGCCATGATTCATGGCTTGGCCAACGAAAGCACCTTGTCACGCGCATTTTTAATGCGCGTGACATTTCGTGCATTATGCCATTGAGGCCACGATGAAATCGGATCCACCGCTGAGGTTTGATCACAGGCACGTTGCGGGAGACGGCAAGCGTGCAGGGCTGACGCTGTTGCTTCTGCACGGAACGGGCGGCGACGGCGATTCGCTGTTGCAGTTGGGTTATACGCTTGCGCCGGGTGCCACGCTGTTGAGCCCAAGCGGCCCGGTACGCGAGGGCGAATCGCGGCGCTTCTTTCGGCGCCTCGCAGAAGGCGTTTTTGATCAGGATGATCTGGCCGTACGTACATGCGACCTACGGGAGTTCCTCCGCGGTGCCGCGTCGAGCTATGAGTTCGATCCGCGCCGCGTCGTCGCTGTTGGTTATTCCAACGGTGCGAACATTGCGACGAGCCTCATGTTTCGATACCCGGACGCGCTCGCCGGCGCCGTGTTATTCAGGCCAATGTTCCCGTTCGCACCGGACAGCAGACTCGTCCTGAGTGGAATTCCGGTGCTCCTGTGCGCCGGTGAATACGATCACTTGCTGCCGGGCGGTGACACTGAGCGACTTGGCGATGCGTTCCGTGCCGCCGGCGCGGACGTCACGGTGCACATCGAGACCGCTGGGCATGAGCTGTCGCTGGGTGATATCGCCGCGGCGCGTGACTGGATCGCGCACAATTTCGCCGAGTGAGTACGACTGCGCTAACACAACGGCCGCGAAGCCTAGTCCTTGGTTCCGATGCGCGCTCGGATCAGGCGAACGCGCTCGTCCCACCACGAGAAGTCGTGGTATTCACTGATCTGCGCGGTTCGCTCGATCTCGTCGAGAGCCACAATGGCTGGCTCCCGAGCTTCGCCGGAGGTAAGTGCGGCCGCCGCCGGGAGCGCTTGTACCTCGTAGTCAGGCGGAGGAAGGCGTCGGACGCCTGGCTCGCCCAGCGTGACCTCAATGGGCGAGATGATCGGAATGCTTGTCAACATTTTGCGTGACCCCCGAGACTGAGCGCGAAAGCGGCACCAGCGATCACCTGCAGTGCGCATAGCGCGAATAGTGTAGCGTAAGTCCATCCATTATTGCGCACCGATTGAGGAAGCGTGCGTCTGTAGAGCAACCAGCCTGCTAGTATCGTCGCAGATTCAAGCGCAACGTCGATAACTGGACGTGCATACAGGTTCAAGCCTACGATGGGTCCACCCGGCCACGTTGGTTTGTTCCCGGTGGGATAATCCAGGAACCAGTGAGACGCGACTACGAGTGCGACTATCATTGCCCCGGTGAGGTCGCCTGTGAACGCGTAGGTGAGCACGCCAAATATGATCGTAGCGATGCCGATCGGGATGAAGCCATGCGTATACAGCCCATACGGGCCGCGATTGATGTCGGCGATGCAATACCCGGCGTCCAGCCAGTCAGGTAACTGAGCCGCGACCAGAATGAGCCAGAGGGGAAGCGTCTTGCGGAAGGAGTAGGCACCGAGACCGAATCCGATATGGCCGGCGTACACTAGCGCACCTGGCTGTTCTGTCGCGCCGCGACAAGAGTTCGCCAGTGGAAGAAAACCGTAGTGATTATTGGAGCAATCAGGGCCGCGGCAAGAACGAGTCCCTTGGCAACGTGGGTCGGCATTGGTGGGTGGGTGTGAAGCGCTCCATAAACTTAGCGGGGCTCGCGCTGCACCACTCTGCGCCACCAGCCGCAACGCAGTGTTCCGGCCGCACCTCTAGCGGATGCCAGCGATCTTGTGAGTCTGCACCGACAGGCGCCACTGGGGATGCCGAAGGCAGTACTCGATAGCTGCGCGGGTGTTCTCGTCCAGCGACGGGCCGTCCATCGGCTGGAGAAAGAAGTGAGAGAACGTCAGCCGATCGAACTGTTCTGGTGGTGCGCTTTCCTGTGGATACACCAGCTTGAGCTCATCACCGGAGGTCAAGACCAGGGGCGCATCTGCTTTTGGACTTACGCAGATCCAGTCGAGTCCCTGCGGCGGTGGCTGCGTGCCGTTGGTCTCTACAGCGACGGCGAAACCGTGCCGGTGTAGAGCGGCCACAGCGTCATTATCGAGCTGAAGAAGCGGCTCACCGCCGGTACAGACGACCAGTTTGCTCCCGCCCGCTGTGTGTGGTGTCCATGCGGAGTCGACCGCGTCAGCGAGCGCTTCGGAATCGACAAACCTGCCGCCGTCGACACCTACTCCAACGAAATCCGTATCGCAGAATGTGCATACCGCGCGCACGCGGTCCGCCTCTCGGCCCGACCACAGGTTGCAGCCTGAGAATCGGCAGAATACAGCTGCTCGGCCAGTATTGGCTCCCTCGCCCTGAAGTGTATAGAAGATTTCTTTGACCGTGTACGCCATCGTCAGCTCAACGGCGTTCGGCTCACGTAAGGAATCGGATCCGGTAGACCGGCGGCACTGAAGCCAGCGAGCCTTAGCTGACATGCGTCGCACTCTCCGCACGCCGCGCCGGATGGTGACGGGTCGTAGCAGCTCGTCGTAAGCGAATAGTCAACGCCGTGGGAGACGCCAAGCCTGATTATCTCGGCCTTGGTGAGACCTATCAACGGAGTCCGGATGCGCACCGTGTCGCCCTCGGTTGCTGCTCTGGTGGCGAGATTGGCCATGACCTCAAAGGCGTGGATGTAATCAGGTCTGCAATCTGGGTAGCCAGAGTAATCCAGCGCGTTCACGCCAA
>JBDTIP010000146.1:0-4182 GCA_039936295.1 Gemmatimonadaceae bacterium | reverse complement strand
CACGTCCAGCCCGGCGTGGGCCTCGGACTCGCCATAAGCCGCGAGCTTGCGCGCGCGATGGGCGGTGAGATTAGCGCGACAAGCAGAGTTGGTGTAGGCTCGGTGTTCACGCTCGCACTTCCGTTGGTGGCCGATGAGCAAAACCGCACCGCGCACTTCGCGGCAGGAAGTGCGGATGCGTCACATCCAAGCCGACGCGAAGCATCGCACGGAGAAAAGACGTCTGGCGTTGATGATGAAACGGCCGCGTCCCCGGACACCGCGGCAGAGTAGCAGCCATTTCCGGTCAACGCGGTGCATCACCAACCATTCTCACGCTGTTAGATGCTTTTCATCGATAACCGGGACATCAACGACGCGCGCGTCAACCTTGCGCTCGAAGAGCACGTGCTGCGCAACAGGCTGACTACCGACGATCTGCTTCTCTTCTACATAAACGCGCCCTCGATCATAATCGGCAGAAATCAGAACACGATCGAGGAGGTGAATCCCGATGTAGTCCGGGAGCGCGGAATAACGGTGGTGCGCCGGATATCGGGTGGTGGGGCTGTGTACCACGACCTCGGCAACCTCAACTTCAGTTTCATGACGCCGTCGGTACGCGGGCGGTTCAATCGGTACGAGCAGTTCACGCGTCCTGTGGTCGACGTTCTGCACGATCTTGGCGTTCCGGCCGAGCTGGGCGGACGGAACGACATTCTCGCTGGCGGCAGAAAGATTTCCGGTAATGCACAATTCGCTCGCCCGGACAGAATGTTCAGCCATGGCACGCTGCTGTTCGACTCCAACCTCGACGACGTCACAGCCGCATTGGTGCCCAAGCCAGGCAAGGTCGAATCAAAAGGCGTGAAGTCGATTCGCAGCCGCGTCGTGAACATCAGCGAATTTCTCGCCTCGCCAATGACTGTGACCGAACTACGGGAGCGGATCATCGAACGGATATTCGGGACCCGCGACAGATCGGTCGTGCCAACACTCGAGCTCACTGACACCGACTGGAAAGCGGTGCACGAGCTCGTCGAGCGGAAGTACGGTTCGTGGGATTGGAACTACGGCGAGAACCCACCGTGCAACGTGCAGCGGGCGCAGCGATTCACCGCAGGCGAGATCGACGTTCGTGTCAACGTCGAGGGTGGTCGTGTAGCAAGCGTACGCATCTTTGGCGACTTCATGGGACGGGAGGACGTAGCGGAGATCGAAACGCTAATGTCGGGACTGCCATACGATTACGCCTCGATCTCAGCCGCACTTGCCGGTGTTGATCTCGAAGCCTACTTCGGTGATGTACCGGCGGCGGACGCGCTGAGGTTGCTCGCTGGATGATCCGAGTGCCGGTGCGCCGATGAAACCGTTCTTTCGTAGAGATTCAATACGTGGCTGCGATCGATCAGGCCGAGCAGCCTGCTGGAGCGACGATCGACAACTGGAATCGACTCGGCGCCGCGCACTCCCATCTTGCGGATGGCTTCGAGCAGCGAATCGCCGGGTGAAACCGTCTCCGTAAATTGCGCGATATCGCCCGCAAGAAGCAGCGAGCCGAGATGTTCGTTGTCGCGCGCGAGTTGTGCCAGTTCGGCAAATGTAATTACGCCGACGAGCCCGTGATGTTCGTCAACAACTGGAAAGTATAACTGCGCGCTCGACCCAAGATGCCCCAGCAGTTCTTCGACCGGAGCGCCTTCAAAGATGACCTGCGGTGCGGACTGATACGCGTCCGACACATGCAGGCCCGAAAGTACGTCCTTGTCCGCACCCTGTTCGATCGACTCGCCGCGGCGGCGCAACCAGCCACTGTAGAGCGAATCAGGACTGAGTCTTCGCGCAATCGTGTGACAGATCACCACGGTGAGCATCAGCGGAATTACGATCGCGTAGTCGTTCGTCATTTCGAAGACGAGGAGGATGCCGGTAATCGGTGCATCGGTCGCACCGGCCACGAGTGCGCCCATTCCGACGAGTGCGTACGCTTCCGGGTGCAAGCCCATCGCCGGAAGTAGATGTGCGAGGGCTACGCCAAAGGCGCCGCCAGTCGCGGCTCCAATATAGAGCGATGGTGTGAAAACGCCGCCCGAGCCACCAGTATTCAGCGTGATCGACGTCGCAATGATCTTTCCCACGGCGAGCGCCAGAAGACCGTACCACGCCATCTTGCCGAAGATATCGCTGTGGATTGCCAGATGGCCGTAGCCTACCAACAACCCACCGGACGCAAAGACGAGCAGCCCCACGACGGCACCGCCAATCCACGGCGTGAACGCCTCCGGCAATGGGCTTTTCTTCGCCAGGTCGCCTAATGAGAAGTTGCTCTTTACGTACAGTGCTGACATGAGGCCGCAAACGATGCCGAGCAGGGGATACAACAGGACCAACTCGCTCGGATGGGCATAGCCGTACTCCCGCGGAATCGCGAAGGCGGGGTGATTGCCAAAAGCTGCTCGCGACACCACGGCCGCTACAACGCTCGAGACGACAACCGGTGCGAATGAGCCTGCGGCGAGTGTACCCACCACTTCTTCGAGCGCGAAGAAGGCTCCGGCGAGAGGGGCGTTGAAGGCAGCGCTGATCGCTGCACCCGTGGCGCAACCGACAAGAACAACTACTCGTGACGGCGCAAACCGGAAGGTCCTGCCAAGCCACGAACCAATCGCCGCTCCCAGAACGACTACCGGGCCTTCGTTCCCGGCCGATCCGCCGGCGCCGATCGTGATCGCGCTCGCGGCGGTTCGGGCGAGCGCTGGCCGGCCCTCGATGTCGCCGCCTCGCCGAACGACAGCAAGCTGGACATCGGGGACGTTCATGCCTTCGTGGCCCTGCCCGATATGTCGCATGACCCACCATGCCACGGCAAGTCCGGCCGCCGTGATGACGGGTCGATAGGTCAGCAGGGCGACACGTGGAAAGCTGCTCGTTGGGAGGCGGTAGAAGACCCAGTAAGCGAAATCGATGCTCTTGTAGAATGCCACCACGCCGAGGGCGCTCAGGAGCCCCGTGATGACGGCGAATATGAGGAGAACCGCGTTCTCGCTCAGCGCCTTGCCGTTGAACCAGCCGGTGATACCGGTCCAGGTTTCCTGTACGGTGGCCGACGTCGCGCCGTATGCGGCGCTGATACGTCGACGGGCGGTCTCTGGCATGTACAGAATGTAATGGCCGGGTGGCAGCGGCTAGCTGGCCGCCGGCCACGCCCGAAACTGGCACTCAACGGCGACTTCACCTGGACTGGAATGCTCGCAGCTGATGCTGACATGAGCTGTTGCCGCTCCCTAGATTATCAGTCTAGCAAAAGAGGTGATCGGGGGGAACTCCACAACCAGGCGGGTACATGGACAAGCGGCAGCTGGAAGCTTTGGTGAAGAAGAATGCGGCGAAGGCAGCCTCGGCAACTTCAACGCGCAAGGGTTTCGGCAAGAAGTACGACGTCAATCTCAAGGACGACCCAATCGACGAGGCAAGCCTCAAGGAACGTGAGCGCGCCGAACACTTCTTCAAGGAAATGCGCAAGCGCGAATTTTGATGGCGGTGTGACACTCCACGCTCCTCCGATCGCTGAAGCAGTGCGGCGACGCATTGCTGCGGAGCAGGCGAATTTGCGGTAGGTTTGTGCACGCGGCACCGGCGCGATCGGTAGCCAAAAAGTCACCGCAGTTTCATCTGCACGTACTGATCGAGACATGACTGCACATTCAGACGATAGATCGTCGTCCAACCTCAGCAGGCGCGCGTTCGTTGGCGTCGGCATTGCCGGCGCGCTCGCTGCTGTCACCGGAGCGGTTCCAGTTGCGGCCGCCAGTGAGCCCCATCGAGTTGCTGCTTCGCCGCCAGAATTTGAGCTGGAAGACGCGACGATCGCCCAGCTACAGCAGTGGATGGCATCCGGTCGTTACACGTCGCGCGACTTGTGCGAGATGTACCTCAAGCGCATATCCGAGGTGAACCGGACGGGACCGAACCTGCGGGCCGTGCTGCAAACGAATCCCGATGCGCTCGACATCGCGTCGTCGCTCGACAACGAACGGAAGGCCGGTCGCGTCCGCGGACCGATGCACGGGATTCCCGTGCTGATAAAGGACAACATCGGCACGCACGATCGCATGGTCACGGCGGCGGGATCACTCGCCCTGGCACACTCGATTCCACCGAGTGATTCGTTCGTCGCTGCGCGCCTGCGAGCCGCAGGCGCGG
>JBDTIP010000145.1:0-7556 GCA_039936295.1 Gemmatimonadaceae bacterium | reverse complement strand
CTGCGTCGCTGCATTCAGTGGGATGAATGAGATGGTCGCCTATATTTCAGCGCTATATGCAAGCGCCTGAAATTCGAACCCGTTTCCTGAAGTTTTTTGAGCGTGAAGGGCACAAGATCCTTCCCAGCTCGTCGCTCGTTCCTGCTGACGACCCCACGCTTCTTTTCACCAACGCGGGGATGGTCCAGTTCAAGCGTGTTTTCCTGGGGAGCGAGCAGCCGCCCACGCCTACACGGCGTGCGACCACTTCGCAGAAGTGCGTGCGTGCCGGCGGCAAGCACAACGATCTCGAACAGGTCGGACACACGGCGAGACACCACACCTTCTTCGAGATGCTCGGCAACTTCTCGTTCGGTGACTACTTCAAACGTGACGCAATCACTTTTGCATGGCGCTTTGTCACCCAGGAGCTGGGCCTGAAACCGGACGACCTCCGCGTTACGGTGTATCGCGAGGATGCGGAAGCGCGCGCCCTCTGGAAGGAGGTTGCAGGATTTCCAGACAGTCGAGTATTTGGATTGGGCGAGAAGGACAATTTCTGGCAGATGGCAGACACCGGGCCGTGCGGACCGTGCAGCGAGATCTACGTTGATCTCGCGCGAGTGGCGCGCGACTGGACGGCACCGGCCGGATCAACCGGAATCTGGACCGATCCCGCCGTCGTGGATTTCGACACCGAGAACTTTGTCGAGGCTGCCGAGGCGGGTCGTTTTGTGGAGATATGGAATCTCGTCTTCATGCAGTTCGACAGGCAGGCGGATGGGATGCTCGTTCCGCTGCCCCGTCCATCGGTCGACACTGGTGCCGGGCTCGAGCGAATTGCCGCGGTGATGCAAGGCGTCGCGAATAATTTCGACACCGATCTGTTCGCGCCGCTCATCGCGGCGGTGGAGCGTCAGCTTGGCGCCGTCGCCGTTTCCGATCGGGGACGGAAGCTGGCTGCGGAGCGCGTGATCGCCGATCATGCACGTTCGATCGCATTCCTCATCGCCGATGGCGTATATCCGTCGAACGACGGACGCGGTTACGTGTTACGCCGAATTCTGCGCCGCGGCGTTCGCTACGCATGGCTTCTGGGGCGACGCGAGCCCACTCTCACGCCTGTGGTGGAGACCGTTATCGATACCATGCGCGACGTGTATCCGGAACTCGAGCAGCGCCGGAAGCACATCATCGATACGACTCGATCTGAGGAGGAGCGGTTCCTTGCCACGATCAATGACGGCATGCAGCGCTTCGACGAGCTCGCGCCTGAGCACACCACCCAGGAGCGAACCATCGCCGGTGAGGATGCGTTCAAGCTGTACGATACATACGGCTTCCCGATCGATCTGACGGAGCTGATGGCGCGAGAGCGCGGATACAGTGTTGACATTCCCGGCTTCGAGACAGCGATGACGGCGCAGCGGACGCAATCGCAGCAGGAGCGGCGCTCCCGCAAGCTTGGCGTCGCGGCTGACGACCTACGCGACGCATCTGCGTGGGTCGATGTTGATGGATCGTTGGAGGATGCACTCAGAAATTCCCGGTTCGTCGGCTATGAGACGCGTGACGTCGACACCGAAGCGCTCGGGGTACGGCCGATGAGCGACGGGCGCGTCGCTGTTTTGCTTCGTGAGTCGCCGTTCTACGCCGAGTCCGGTGGCCAGATATCTGACGGCGGCGAAATATCCGGCGCCGGCTGGCGCGTTGTGGTCGACGACGTGCGTAAGGTCGACGGCAAGCCGGTAGCGATCGGAAGGCCGGATGGCGAGGTGTCACGTGGTGCGGTGCATGCAAGCGTGCCGCGCGACATACGCCTCGACACCGAGCGAAACCACACAGCGACTCATCTGCTGCACGCGGCACTTCGAGAAACCCTCGGCGATCACGTTCACCAGGCCGGTTCGCTCGTGGCGCCGGACAGGTTGCGCTTTGACTTCACGCACCACGGACCGCTAACTCACGAGCAGTCCGTCAGAGTTGAAGACATCGTGAACCGTGGCGTGCTTGCGGCCGTCCCGGTTACCACCACGGAGCGGCCATATCAGGAAGCCGTGGCGTCTGGTGCGATGGCGTTGTTCGGCGAGAAATATGGCGATGTTGTGCGTGTCGTGAACATACCGGCTCTGTCGACGGAGCTGTGCGGCGGCACGCATGTACGCAACACCGCTGGGATTGGTTTGTTCAGCATCGTTAGCGAATCGGGGATCGCCGCCGGGGTGCGGCGCATCGAGGCGATTACCGGCACGCGTGCATACGAAGCGTCGCGCGAGCGCGAGCAGTTGCTGCGCGAGGTGAGTGATGTGCTCAAGGCCACACCAGTCACGGTTCTTCGGCGCGCGCAAGTGCTGAGCGACGAGCGGCGCACTCTTGAGCGCCGGGTGGCTGAGCTCATGCGTGGCGGCGGCGGAGCGAGCGGCCCGGTTCAGCAGTTGCTCGACGGTGCGCAATCGGTGAGCGGGATACGCGTTGTTGCGCGCGAAGTCTCGGCGCGAGATGCAAAGACGCTGCTCGAGCTTGCGGAGGCGGCACGCGAAAATGCGCCGGATGCTGTTCTCGTGCTGGTAAGCCGCATGGAAGGTGGTAAGAATGCCGTCATCGCCGTGGTGGGCGATGCGGCGCTGGCACGGGGTGCTCGAGCTGACGCGATCGTAAAGGCCCTCGCCCAGGAGTTCGGCGGACGGGGCGGCGGCAAGCCGTCCGTCGCGCAGGGGGGAGTCCCGAACCCAGACGTGTTCCCGGCGCTGCTCGAACGCGCTGTGGCGATCGCCATGGAGCAGCTCCGCTGATGTCCGACGAACTGCTGGGCGACTGGTTGGACCGCGAGCTAGCCGGCGTGCCACAAGAGCTCGCGGTGCACATCCGCGGTTCGCTACCCACTAACTGGCGCGATGTGCCGCGCGGCGACGGCGCGACTGTGATGACGGACGCTGCCGCACGTGAGCTGAGCAGCCTACTGGAGCGAGGGTGCGAGACACGTTGGGCTGCACCAGCGCTGTTGACCGTGGATGCACTTGTGACGTACGCATGCGAATTGGCGGCGCTGTCCGGCGAAAACGTCGAATCGGCCGCGCTCACGATCGCCGACACGGTTGCGCTTGTGTTCGCGACGCGGGACGCGGCGCAGTGATCGTTATCCTGTTTACAGGCGGAACGATCGCGATGCGCAACGATCCGAATGCTCGCGGCAACACACCCGCACTTACCGGCGCCGAAATTGTCAAGGCGACGCACGGCATCGATAACACCAGCGCGGTGGAGACGGAGGACTGGGGACACTTCCCAGGTCCGCACATGACCATCGCTCGCATGTGGGCGCTTCGCAACCGAATCGCCGAACATCTGGCGCGGCCAGAGGTCGCAGGTGTGGTCGTTACGCATGGTACCGACACACTGGAAGAGTCGGCTTACTTCACTGCACGCGCTCTCTCATCGCCCAAACCCGTTGTATTCACGGGAGCGATGCGCACGCAGAGCGACCTGGGTTGGGATGGGCCGGCCAACCTGTTTGAAGCCGTGCATGTTGCTGCGAGTCCCGCGTCAGTGGGGCAGGGAGTGATGGTCGTGTTGAGCGGCCAGATATTCACGGCGCTCGATGTCACCAAATCCAATACGCAGCTACTGGATGCGTTCGAGAGTCCGGGGCTGGGCCCGATCGGATATCTCGACGAGGGCGAGGTTATCTACCGGCGTGAGTTGCCGGCAATTGTTTCGCCCGTGATTCCGTTCGAGCCGGCAAGTCCCGTGGATATTTTCTTTGTCGCTGCGGGCGCTGATTCGCGCCTGCTGGACGCTGTGCGAGACCAGTCACGCGGCGCTGTCATTGCGGCGATGGGGCGCGGCAACGTGCCGCCCGAGATGACGCCAGGCATCGGGCGCTATATCGAACAGGGCAAGCCTGTGGTGATCACGTCGCGTACGGGAGGCGGACGCGTAGGTCACACATACGCGTATCCGGGCGGAGGCCGCACGCTCGAGGATATGGGCGCGATCCTCGCCGGCTCGCGCCGACCTCAGCAGGCGCGTATCGACCTGATGCTCGCCCTCGGCGCGGATGCGACCGACGCAGAATTGCGCGCGCTGTTCGCGAGCTGAAGCGACATGCCGCTGATGCAGCCACCCAGCACAGTGGTCGACATAATGCGAACACTCGAACGTGCCGGGTACGAGGCCTGGTGCGTTGGTGGTGGCGTGCGTGACGCACTTCTCGGGATACCCAACCTGGACTGGGACCTGGCGACAAGCGCGAAGCCACAACAGGTAAGGCATCTTTTCACGCGAACGGTGCCTGTGGGCATCGAGTTCGGAACTATCGGCGTGATCGACGAGACAAACGTCATGCACGAAGTAACGACGTTCCGAGCTGATGTCGAGACGGACGGACGCCATGCCGTGGTGCGGTTTGGAGATTCGCTCGAGGAGGACCTTGCACGCAGGGATTTCACGATCAATGCGATCGCGTATTCGCCGTCTCGTGATGAGCTGCGCGATCCGTTTGGTGGACGGGACGATCTGGAATCGCGAACGCTGCGTGCCGTGGGAGTTGCCAAGGACCGCATGCGAGAAGATCGACTGCGCGCGCTACGTGCGATTCGGTTTGCCGCTCGGTTTGGCTTTGCGATGGATCCTGCCACCTGGCAGTCGATAGTCGTCAGCGCCCCGCACCTCGGCCGGCTCTCTCCCGAGCGCGTGCAGCAGGAGATCGTCAAGACAATGAGCCAGGTTGCGCTGGCGAGCGGAGCTTTCAGAATGTGGCGCGACAGCGGTGCGATGGCTGAGTTGATCCCGGGGTTGGCTCGTATTACCGATGTCCAGCTACGTGCGCTGGATCATCTACGTCGGCCCTTGCTGCCGCGCCGGCCGCAGCGGTTGCAAACGCGACTGGCCGCCCTTTTTGCGGCAGCGCCATCTGGGACGGTGCTCACCACGCTTAAGGCGCTGCGCTTTTCGAACGCGGATGTCGCCTGGGTCGGAGGCCTTGCCGATCGCTGGCATCAGATGGGGCGCGACATCAAGCAGCAGATGCTGCGTCAAGATTCGCCTGCCGACGCGGTGCTGCGCGCATGGGCCGGCAAAGCCGGTCGCACGCGGCTCGCGCCGTTGCTCCGCATCGCCGATGCATACTGGTGGGCCGAGCGTGAGAGCGGTAACGCTGCTCCGAGCCGCGCGCGGGTCGAATCGGTTTATCGACGCGCGATCCGCATTGCATATCGTGACCCTGTTGAAGTCTCAGATCTGTCCGTGAACGGAGATGACCTACTGCGAATCGGAATTGCGGGGAGGAAACTTGGCGAGACGCTTCGGTCGCTGCTGAGCTTCGTACTCGAGGATCCGGCGCGTAATACGCCTGAAGCGCTACTGGAGCGTGCGAGGACACTAGCATGATCTTCCGCGGCCGCCCGCAGCACGTAACAGTCTGGCGTCGATTTCGATCGGGCCACGATGGGTTCACGTTCGAGGAGGCGCACGAGGGACACTTCGAAGCGCATATCGCTGCGAACGCCGAGCGAGCGGTAGACCTGCTGCACGTCCTGGCGGAGCATCTGCCGCCGGCGGTGGATGTGGCTATCAGAGACAGACGCAGCAAGAACGCGTGGCACGGCATCGACGTCGCTCTCCCGGATGTTCGTGATGCCTTAGCGAGACTCAAGGTTCCACTAGCAACGTACGCGGGCGTAGATATCACGGTATTCACCGGCGAGGATCAGCTTTCGCTGACGGCCGAGCTGGACCTGTACATATTCGCGCGCAGTGACCGGTGGTTGTACTTGTTGCAGGCCCGGGGCCTGGAGCAGTATGGCGCCGTTGCAGACAAGGGGTGGCGCGGCCAACCGTGGGACCGTTCTGCTGCCACGGTGTTGTCTACAGCGCTGGCCGCCGCCGCCGAACGTCTGTCGTTGACCGCCGGCACGTGACCGTCGCCGCTCTGATCGCGGCACTCGTTGCCGCACTCGCGAATGTAGTCGGCGCACTGCTCGTTACGGGACGGCGAGTCTGGACTGCGCGCGACCTGGACATGATGATCGCCTTCTCCGGCGGCTTCATGATTTCCGTTGCACTGGTGGACATGATTCCGGATGCGATCATCGCACATGGAACCGTCGCTGCTTGGATGGTGCTCGCCGGTTACCTTGCGGTGCACCTCGCGCAGCACACACTGGTTCCTCATTTCCATTTCGGTGAGGAGACCCACCACGTCACGCGCGCCGTTGGAATTTCCGCACTCATTGGGCTGATGTTGCACATGTTCATGGATGGGGTTGCGATTGCCAGCGGATTCGCGGCTGGCGCGAGCGTCGGCACCCTTGTCGTTGCGGCGATCATCCTGCACAAGCTTCCCGAGGGATCTACCGTGTCCAGCCTGTTCATTGCAGCCGGATTCACACGAAAGAACGCGCTCGCGGCGGCATCGCTGCTTGGACTCGCGACCGTCGTAGGAGCGTTGCTGACGACAACCATCGGTCCACTGTCGGAGTACGGACTTGCCCTTTCCGGCGGTGTGACTGTCTACGTCGCGGCATCCAACCTTGTTCCCGAGTTCCAGCACAAGCACGACTGGCGGTTCCCGGTTGCATTCTTTGGCGGTTGCGTCGCGTTCGGCGCGGGGCATGCGATACTGGCGGCCATATAGCCGATTTCAAGATGCCCAAACCGCACCGCCGTAAAGTCGAGCCGTCGCTGTTCAGCCCTCCGTCGTCCGCTCAGCCGCTGGCAGCGCGGATGCGGCCGCGCTCGCTGGATGAATTCATTGGCCAGGAGCATCTGCTCGCCCCTGGCAAGGCGCTACGCACAGCCATCGAGCGCGGGACCATCGGTTCGATGATTTTCTGGGGCCCGCCGGGCACTGGCAAGACGACACTCGGCAGGCTCATCGCGCAGTACACTGATTCCGAGTTCGTCCCGTTTTCGGCCGTCACCGAAGGTGTCCCCCGAGTCCGTGAGATCGTAGCTGAAGCCGAGGAGCGTCTCGAGCGTGGACGTCCGACGATTTTATTCGTCGACGAAATTCATCGCTTCAATCGCGCACAGCAGGATGCATTTCTGCCGCACGTGGAGCAGGGTACCATAACCCTCATCGGAGCGACGACTGAAAATCCATCGTTCGAGGTGAACGGTGCACTGCTATCTCGCATGCGTGTCTTTGTACTGGAAGCGCTTACCGAAGGCAACCTGGTTGCGGTAATCGATCGCGCGCTCGCGGACCCGGAACGGGGTCTTGGTGCGCACGGAATCACAATTGCAGATGACGCACGGTCGGTACTGGCACGTGAGAGCGACGGGGATGCACGTCGCGCGCTCACCGCGCTCGAAGCATCTGCGACCGACGTTGGCGATGGCGGAGCGATCACCGTCGATACCGTGCGAGACGCAATGCAGAAGCGCTTTGCACTGCACGACAAGAGTGGCGAAGGGCATTTCAATCTGTTGTCTGCACTTCACAAGAGCTTGCGCGGCAGTGATCCTGATGCGGCGCTCTACTGGGCCGCTCGCATGATCGAGGGCGGCGAGGACCCGATGACAATCTTTCGGCGCTGCATTGCGATGGCGGCGGAAGACATCGGCGTTGCCGACCC
>JBDTIP010000144.1:0-17367 GCA_039936295.1 Gemmatimonadaceae bacterium | reverse complement strand
TCTCAACCGAGCAGTCCGATCGCGCAGCGGTGATGCTGCGCGACATTCGCGACACTGCGCTCATGATCGACGGCTATCACTGGCTCGTGGTCGGCACTGACGACGCGGTGCGGACAATAGTCGACGGCGTGCCGCAGTTGCGATCTGTGTTCCACAAGCCGCCTGCGCTCACGCCGCTGACGGAGCCAGAGTTGGCTTCACTGCTAGATAAGCGATATGACGAGTTGCGTGCCGATCCAATGCAGCCGATCAACCGACCGGTTGAACCCGAGGCAGTGACGGATCTCTACCGGCTCTACAGCGGCGATCTCCGCGCGACGTTCGAGGCCCTGGACGCCGCGATATCGAAGCTGCTAGGTACCGGTATAAATGGGGGGAATGCGCCGTTGTCTCTAGGTGACATGGCGCCCTTCCTGACGGGCTGGACGCGCGAGACGGCGCGTGATCAAATCGGGGAAAACGGACTCGGTTATCTAACACGCATCGCGATAACGTACGGTGACACGCCGTTCACTCGCACCATGGCGCAGTTGGACGTCCTTCATATCAAGAACACGGCGAGTGTGCGAGACTTCATCACTCGGCTCATTCGTTTCGGTTACATCCGTGAGCATTCGGAGCAGCTCACAGGCCGCGGGCGTCCTGCGGCGCAGTACGTCATCACAGGCGCCGCGCGTCTCGTCGCGGGCATCGCGTACACTTGGGCCCCCGCTGTGTAAAGCGGAGTGTGCCGGACTCGCGAACAATCATATCGCGATTACCAGTGGCGATCCAATGCCCGACAAATAAAGGCCTGAACACGTACTAGGTAGAGCCCTAGCCGACCTGATCAGAAATCCTCTGAGTTCTTCGCAAGTCGGTTGTGGTCAGACGGCATTGTGCGGCTGAGCGGGCGGCTGGCAATCGCAGAATGTCGCGTGGCGACGGATGTTGAATATGTCTCACCGCAACCGAGAGTAACGTTCGTACGCATGGAACTCTACGCGCTGCAGGGCTCCCGCGCGTGACCGGATCCGCATGTCAGTCATGCCTGTCGCTGATGTCGCGAGCACGGTTTGCGTGAGCTCGAACCCCACGGCGGCTGCGAGTCCTGCGCCATCATGTTGTAGACTTTGTTGACGAGTTTAGGACTCTATTTGTTTGTTCCGGACTTTATTGTTCCGCCACATCATCCGACAACCACTGTCGAACGACGTAAACATTTGTCGTAAGTAAGCGCTCACTTGCGAAACTGACCGGCCGTCCATTTATTTCGCGCCATGGAAAGACGCGAAGAGCTACTCCGCGCGGCCGCCAGGGTCTACGCCCGGCATGGCTATCGCGGGTCCACCACGCGCCGCATCGCCGACGAAGCTGGTGTCAATGAGATAACCATTTTCCGGCAATTCGGGACCAAGGATACGCTCATCCACGAAGCCATCGCCTCGTGCGGACCGAGTGGACCTACGATGGAGCTCCCAAAAGTGCCGGTAGATCCCCAACACGAACTGCAACAGTGGGCCACGACCCTCCGATCCCACATATACGCGAGCCGTTCGCTCACGCGGCGCTGCATGAGCGAGCGCGAGGAGCACCCGCAGCTCAGTGCCTCGGCCAACCGCGGCCCACTGCGCGCGGCTGCGGAGCTTCAGGGCTACATCGGGCGCCTGCAGGCGCGCGGCTTCATCGAAGGAAACGTTGACGCCAAGGCAGCAGCGGCCATGCTCATCGGCACGATCTTCTCCGATGCCATGGGGCGCGACATCATGCCAGACATCTATCCAAGCACACCGACAGATGCGGTGCAACAGTACACCACCCTGATACTCAAAGCCCTCGGCGTGCCTCTTCGGGCGTCAGGCGCTGGCGTGGCCGCGCAGGCAAGCTCACTCGCCATAGCGCAGCCGGCCGCACCAAACAGCTTCACCTGATAACTCGATGACACAGCAATCGGCAGTGACACGCCGCATGACTCGATTTTCTGGAGCACTCACTGGTGCTGCGCTCGCGATCGGCGCGGTTCTGTCGCCGAACTCCGTAAGCGCACAGCAGCCAGTCACGAGCGCAGACTCGGCGCAGGTGCGCCAGCTATCGCTCGCCGACGCAGTAACGATCGCACAGGACCAGAGCCAGGTCGTTCGCATCGCCAACAATGCCGTCCTCCGCGCGCGCGGTGGTCAATACCAGGCGCGAAGCGCGCTCTTCCCTCAACTCTCGGGGTCGGCGAACTACACGCGCACACTTGCGTCGCAGTTCGCCAAGGCATTCTCGTCGCCCACACCGTCAGGTCCGACCGGTCCGACAGGCCCGTGCAATCAGTACATACTGGACAACACAGCTTCGGAATCCGCGCAGCTGGCGGGCCTCGAGAGTTACGCTCTCTGCACGGTCGCCGGTCACTCCGCCAGCTCTGATGCCACTGGCGGGATCAACTTCAGCAAGGTTGGCTTCGGATCTGTGAACGGATATACCTTCGGCCTTACCGGTACTCAGAATCTGTTCACCGGCGGTCGGATATCCGGTCAGATTGAAGCTGCAAATGCAACGCAGCGCTCGGCGCGCATCGAGCTCACTGCGCAGCGCGCACAGCTTCAGCTCGACGTCACCTCGGCGTACTTCGATGCTGCGCTATCTGACCGTCTGTTGGCGATCACGCACGCTTCACTGGTGCAGACACAGGATCTGCTCAAGCAGACACAACTGCAGCAGAAGGTCGGAAACACCAGCGAGTTCGATCTGTTGCGCGCACAGGTTTCCGTCAGCAATCAGTTGCCGGTCGTAATCCAGGCGCAGAGCGCACGCGAGGTCGCATATCTCAAGCTCAAGCAGCTGCTCAACATTCCGTACGAGCAGCGCATCGCACTCACGACATCAGTTGAGGATTCCACGGCAGCACCGCCTGGTGTCGATCTGTCCCGCGCCGCATCACCGGACACGCTCACGTCGCATCGCGCGCCGGTGCGTGAAGCCGACGAGGCCGTGAGGGTGCAGAAGGGCCAGCTCAAGGTGGCGCATTCCGAGCGCATACCGACGCTGTCGCTCTCCACAGCATACAGTCGCGTGGCATATCCAGCGGCTGGATTTCCGACGCTCGCCGACTTCAATCCCAACTGGACCGTCACCATCGCAACATCGTTTCCAATCTTCCTCGGCGGCAGGATTCGCGGTGACGAGATGATTGCAGAATCAAACCTGCGCGATGCCAAGGCGCGGCTCGAGCAGGCCCGTGAAGGCGCGGCGCTTGACTCGCGCGTGGCGCTCAATACGCTGCGCCAGGCGGAAGCTGCGCTCGCGGCGAGTCAGGGGACTGCGGACCAGGCGCAGCGCGCGTACCAGATTGCCGAGGTGCGGTATCGCGAAGGAATATCCACTCAGCTCGAGTTGAATGACACGCGCAACCAGCTTGCGCAGTCGCTCGTGAACCGGGCGCAGGCCGCGCGCAACGTGCAGGTCGCTCGCGTCACACTCGCATTACTGCCTAATCTGCCGGTACTGACCGCAACGGCCGGTCAGACGAATCTTTCGAGCCAGCAGCAACAACAACAGCAACAGCCGACCACGCAAAGTCCGACGACCCAGCCACCTGGCGCCGCAGGTCTGGGGACACCGGCAGCAGGTTCTACTTCGCCAACCGGAATACCCGGGACAAATCCATAAATGCGACGCACTTACTTATTTATCCCCCTCGCTTTCGCGACCGGCACACTCGCGACCGGTTGCAAGCGAAAGACCGCCGAAGCTGCTGACGCTCCTCAGCAACTCGTGGTTGGCACGGAGAACATCACGATCGCGCAGAACGGATCGGTGACCAACGGACCGGCCATCACCGGCTCGCTCGACGCTGCACTCAACGCGACGGTGCGCGCGCAGGTATCGGGCTCAATCATCTCCGCCAACGCGGACGTCGGGCAGAGCGTCACCAAGGGCCAAACGCTCGGCAGGATCGACGCGTCGACCGGGTTGCAGGACGCCTATCTCAGCGCGAAATCGGCCGTCGCCTCTGCGGTCGCGATCAATGCTGCCGCGCAGCGCGATCTGCAACGCAACCAGACGCTGCTCCAGGCTGGTGCGATCGCGCAGCGCGATCTCGAGACATCGCAGACGCAGGCCGCGAGTGCCGCAGCGGGTCTCGAAGACGCGAAGGCGAAGCTAGCTACCGCGGCAAAGAACCTCGACAACACGCGTATAGCAGCACCGTTCAATGGTGTCGTCGCGCAGAAAAGCGTGAGCCCGGGCGATGTGGTGCAACCCGGTGGTGCTTTGTACACGGTGGTGGATCCGTCGACCATGCGACTGGTGGCCGCAGTTCCATCCGACCAGCTGTCGATGGTGCACGTTGGAACCGACGTGACGTTCACCGTTACGGGTTATGCGGGCCAGGAGTTTCACGGGACTGTAACACGCGTGAGTCCCGCCGTCGATCCGACGACGCGCCAGGTACAGATCATCGTCGCGATCCCGAACCGGAGTCACACGCTCATCGCGGGATTATACGCCAACGGCCGCATCTCCAGCCGCACTCAGCAGGGCATCGTCGTTCCGCTCACTGCTGTCGACACACGCATGCAGCGTCCGGCAGTGGTCAAGATAAGGGACGGCAAGGTGACGCGCGTGGACGTCACGCTCGGCATGCGCGATCCCACCACGGAAACCGTTCAGATCACCGATGGCGTTGCAATTGGCGATACGCTCCTGGTCGCCGCTGCCCAGGGAATCACACCGGGTACGCCCGTACGCGTTCAGCCGCCTCCGTCGGATGCCAATACGCCGAGTACAAGTGCACCGAGTAGGAGCACACCCGGCACTCCAAACAGCGGCCAGTAGAGGCTAGACGATGTTCATATCAGATTTCGCAATCAAGCGCCCCATTGTAACGGTAGTGATAATGGTGGCGCTCGTGATTTTCGGCGTGTTCGCCGCGTTCAACACGGACGTGGACGAGCTGCCCGACGTCCAGCAGCCGATTGTGTTCGTTGCGGTTCCGTATCCTGGAGCCTCGCCGGATCAGGTTGAGCGCGAAGTGGTCGATCGCATGGAAGACGCCTTTCAGGGGCTCAACGGAATCGATCAGATCACGTCGAGTTCGACCGACGGATTCGCGCAGATCACGGTGCAGTTCGTGTATTCCAAGCCGACCGACGAGGCAGCCCAGGACGTGCGCGATGCGATCTCCGGCATCCGCGACAAGCTGCCCGCAGAGATGAAGGAACCCGTCATCAAGAAGTTTGATCCAAACGATCTGCCGATCGTTTCGCTGACGCTTTCATCCAACGTCCTCAAGCCGAACGAGCTCACAATTCTCGCGGACCCCGACATAACTCGCCAGCTCCAGGGGCTGGACGGTGTCGCGCAGGTGACGCTGTCTGGAAACGTCGACCGCGAGATCTCCGTTGACGTGATTCCATCACGCCTCAATGCCGCCAAGGTGAGCGTGGCCGATGTCGTCAACGCATTGAACACGCAGAACCTCGCTGTACCTGTCGGCATGATCACCGGTGCACTGCAGGAGCGTTCCATCCGCCTGCGAGGGCGCATCGAGAACGCGCGCGATTTTGGGCAGCTCGTGGTGGCCCAGCGCGGCGGACAGGTCATCAGGCTTGCCGACGTCGCGAACGTCAGCGACGGGTCCGCCGAACAGCGGTCGCTCGCGTTGTTCAATGGTGTCGAGGGGATTGGAATTGACATCACTAAATCGAAGGGGACCAGCACGACGCGCGTGAGCGATGAGATCAACGCCCGTGTCAAGGAAATTCGAAAGACGCTTCCTGCCGGAGTCAAGCTGGACGTCGTTCGCGACGCCGGCCCCCGTGTGCGCGCGTCGGTACGTAATGTCGAAGAGGCACTTATCGAGGGTGCGATCCTCACAGTCATAGTCGTCTTCCTATTCCTCAATTCGTGGCGCTCGACCGTAATCACGGGCTTGGCGCTGCCGGTTTCGGCGATCTCATCGTTCATCGCGGTGAACGCATTTGGATTCACGCTGAACACGATGTCACTGCTTGGCCTGTCGCTCGCGATCGGAATTCTGATAGACGACGCCATCGTCGTGCGAGAGAACATCGTGCGACATATAGAGATGGGCGAGGATCACTTCACGGCTGCGCATACAGGCACCGACGAGATCGGCCTCGCCGTCACCGCAACGACGTTCTCGATCATGGCGGTGTTCGTCCCGATCGCGTTCATGAGTGGCGTCTCGGGCCAGTGGTTCAAGCCGTTCGCCCTTACAATCGCGTGCGCGGTACTGGTATCGCTCTTCGTTTCGTTCTCGCTCGATCCGATGCTCTCGGCGTACTGGCCCGATCCGGCGATCGAGGCGCACGAGCATCGCAGCTGGATCTCGCGCAAACTCGAAAAATTCAATAACTGGTTCGACAAACAGGCTGATCGATACAAGGATCTGATTGCGTGGGCACTGGACCACCGTGCTGACATGGTCGCGATCTCGATCGGCGTGTTCTTCGCGAGTATTCTCATCCCAGTCAAAGGACTGTACGCGGCGCTGACGCTTATGGCCGGCGTGGCTGTGATCGTATGGATGATGTCGTTCGACCTGACCGCGCGCATCGGACGCATACTCACCAGCCTGCTGGCTGTCGGTGTCTTTGTCCTGGCGCTTGTCATCGGCTGGGGACTGCCGGAACCGGGTTGGGCAAAGGTGGGCGGCGGGTTCGTACCCGACTCGGACAACTCCGAATTGAACGTAGCCATCGAGACACCACCTGGCTCGAACATCGATTACACGCATATCAAGTCCGAAGAGATCGGACGCATCATTCGAACGCACAAGCAAGTTGCATATACCTACACTGTGGTAGGCACTGCGACGGGCTCGGGAGAGGTCGACGTTGCGTCGATCTACGTCAAGCTCGTTCCCAAGAGTCAGCGCTCGCTCTCGCAGAACGATCTGAGCACGGTCATCCGTCAGGAGATCTCGCACGTCGCAGGAGTAACTGCGTACACATTTGCGAGCAGCTTCGCAGGCAATCAAAAGCAGATACAGGTGCAGATTCGCGGCAACGATGTCGATCAGCTGAACGAGGTCGCGGAGCGGATGGAGGCGGAGGTGCGCAAGGTGCCAGGTGCCGCCGACATTGGACTGTCGACCAAGGGTCTCAAGCCCGAGCTGGACGTGCAACTGAACCGCGGGCTCGCCGGATCGCTCGGCATTACAGTCGGCCAGCTTGCTCAAGCACTGCGGCCTGCGTTCGCCGGCGTGCAGGCTGGTAACTGGGTGGATCCGACTGGAAAGACGCGCGACGTCACCGTGCGACTGCCGGCCGCGTCACGCCAGAATGTGTCAGATCTCGAGCAGCTTCCGATTTCCGTGCAGCCACCAACGACAACCGCTGCATCGGGCCCGTCATCGGCGGTTGCAGTAAGTCCGTCCAATCCCGGGCCGCAAACAATTCCACTGGGCCAGATAGCCACCGTCCGATTGACTACTGGACCGGCGGAGATCGATCACTTCGATGAGGACAAGGTCGTCACTCTTGGAGTTGATCCGCAGGGGCGGGCGCTGAGCGAAGTATCGGCGGACGTTAACAAGGCAATCTCGAAAGTTCCACTTCCGCCGGGTGTGCACCTGTCCCAGGGCGGCCAGGTGAAGGATCAGACCGAAGTTTACGGCGCGATCGTTTCTGCGCTGGGACTCGCGATTTTGCTCATGTATCTCATCCTTGTGGTGCAGTTCGGCTCGTTCCTGGATCCGCTCGCGATCATGTTGTCGCTCCCGCTGTCGCTCATCGGCGTGGTGCTTGCGTTGTTGGTCACCAGCGGAACGCTCAACATCATGTCGATGATTGGCGTGATCCTGCTTATGGGAATTGTCGCCAAGAACGCGATCCTTCTGGTCGACTTTGCCAAGTGGACTCGCGAGTCGAAGCATGTATCACTCCGGGAAGCGCTCATCGAAGCTGGTCGAGTGCGACTCCGTCCGATCCTGATGACGACGTTCGCACTCATCGCCGGAATGATCCCCGTGGCGCTCGGACTCGGCGAGGGCGCTGACTTTCGGGCACCGCTCGGGCGCGCGGTCATAGGCGGCGTCATAACGTCCACGTTACTGACGCTGATCGTGATCCCGACGTTCTACGAAATCCTGGACGAATGGCGCGAAAATATGGGACACGTATTCGCCCGGAAGCACGATGAAAAGCACGCGCCGGAAGGCGGACGCGCGCGCGGCGCCCCGCCGCAGCCAGCCATGGGCAAGCCCACACCGTAGATTTGGCCGGGTGAGGTCACCCTCGAGCCGCGCGATGCGCGCGGCACAAGTTGGAATGCTGGTGAACCTGATCCTCGCGATCATCAAGTTGATCGCGGGAATCGTCGGCCATGCGTACGCACTTGTCGCGGACGCAGTCGAATCAACAGCCGACATCTTCTCGTCGATCGTGGTATACGGCGGCTTGCGTATCGCCGCACAACCGGCGGACGAAGATCATCCGTACGGTCACGGCCGCGCCGAGGCGCTGGCGGGTGCGCTCGTCGCGGTGATGCTGGTAGCAGCAGCAATCGGCATCGCGATCGAAGCGGTGCACCAGATCAGGACGCCACACCACGTTCCGCGCGCGTGGACACTCGGCGTGCTCGTCGGAGTCATCCTGATCAAGGAGGTACTCGCGCGCAGGGTATTCCGTATCGGCACCGAGACCGGCAGTACCGCCGTCATCACGGATGCACAGCACCATCGTAGTGACGTCGTCACTTCCACCGCCGCGTTTATCGGCATAAGCATCGCCGTCATCGGCGGCCAAGGTTGGGAGCAGGCCGATGACTGGGCTGCGCTCATAGCGTCCATGGTGATCGCGTTCAACGGAGTGAGGATGCTGCGTCCGGCCGTCAACGACCTGATGGACCGCGTTCCAGAGCAGCATGTAGTTCAGAACATCGCGAACGCTGCTACGAGCGTGCCGGAAGTGTGCGCGATCGAGAAGCTCAAGGTGCGCAAGGTCGGCTTGCAGTACGCCGTGGACCTGCACGTTCAGGCCGATTCCAACATGTCGCTGCACGACGCTCACATCGTGAGCGGCAAGGTGAAGGGCGCCATTCGCGCCGCGATGCCGGCTGTGGATGGGGTGCTGGTGCACATGGAGCCGTACGAGCGGTAAGCCGACCCATCGAGGAGCTCCGGTCGGTCCAGTTATATTGCGTCGAGCTATGAGAAGACGCGCATTCATGGTCGCGGTTGCCGCGACGCTGTCGTTGTCGGCCTGTTCTGGTGCTGCCGTCACCGGCCTCAGCCAGATGGTCTACAACGCCACATACAAGGGACAGGCGACGTTGCTGCGAGCCGGGCAGGTGCCCGCCAACATGCCACTGCCCAAGCTGCCCTTGAGCATGACGATGGTCCTCGGCCAGCTGGGCCAGAACTTCACTGGTACTTTTACAGTAGCGGACTCGTCCGGCCAGTCCGTGTATGCGGGAAACATCACGGGGAAGGTGACATCCGCCGGCGCGGACATCACCATGGTCATTCCCTCGCCGTGCGCCGGCACGCTGTACGGCTCGTTCACGGCCCCGGCCGCTGCGCTCGATGGAACGGCCGCCGGCCGCGATTGCGTCGCGAATGCTCCGGGCAACAACGTCCAGATCACCTTCACCAACTTGGTCCGACAGTAGCGGGCGGGATATTTTCAAGAGATGAACAGCCGACACATCAGTACTCTCGTGGCCCTGGCGGCCTGCACCACATTCGCGGCCTGTGGCGGTGCCGACAGCCGCGATACCGACCGTACCTCGGTCGCGGCCAACGAGCCTAAGAGTGTCATGTACTTCGACTCCACCCAGGCGATCATTCCCGCTGCACCCGCCGGCGCTGCTGGTGCAGTGGCGAGTGGCGCAGAGGTCTTCACCAAGTGCGCGGTGTGCCACCAGACTACCGGCCTGGGCCTCCCGGGCGCGTATCCACCGCTTGCCGGCTCCGAATGGCTGCTCAACAACCCGGAAGTGCCGATCCGCATCGTGCTGCACGGTCTGCAGGGCCCGATCTCGGTGAAAAACACCTCGTTCAACAACGCAATGCCTCCGTTTGGTGACCAGCTCTCCGACGCCGAGATCGCCGCCGTTATCTCGTACGAGCGCTCGAGTTTTGGCAACGCAGCGACGGCGATCACCGCCGAGCAGGTGGCGACGGTACGGGCCGCCACCAAGTCGCAGACTACACCCTGGAATCCCGCTGATCTCAAGGACCTCATCCACAAGTAGGGCGCGGATGTATCCGCGCCTGGCGTGCGTCCCCAAATCCATCCGCGGGCGTCTGGACGCCCGGGAACCAATCCACACATCCGCGTGACCAACCGGGCATGCTAGCAGCCGCACTGCTCATTTTTGCGCAGATCACCGTCACCGTTTCGAGCGGCAAGGCCTCGCACGCAGACAGCGTAAAGCGCGCAGCACAGCTCGCGCGCCAGGACACGATCGCCGTGCGGATGGATTCCACTCGCGCCGCGCGCGATTCATTCCGCGTCAAGCGTCGCGAGGCGCGACACATTCCGCTGACGCCTGAGCTGCTCGCGACCGCATTCAACGATCCCGGCGCGCGCGTCCTTCTCGATCGCGCGCGCGCCGCACGTCTCACCCAGGACTCCGCGCTCCAAGCGTACGACGCGACCGCGTACGAGCGGCTATCTGTCAACATGAAGATCACGAGCTTCGGGCGGAATCGATTGTTGTATCGCACCGAACGCGCGACGAGAGTAAAGTGGCAACGTGGCAACGGCGCGGTGGTCGAAGTTACAGGTGAGCGATCCGCGCTGCCGATGTTCGCTGGTGCAGGTGACGCCGAAGTGAGTCGCGGGAGCGATGCGGACATCCCACTCCCATATTACCCAGGCCGCGAGACGCTCGGGCTGGGCTCGCAGCTCGCAAAAGCAGATGCAGACGCCAGCGAAATGATTCACCCGCTCGGCAACGGCGCGGAAGCGTATTACACCTACTCCACTGGAGATTCGGTGTCGTTCCACCTTCCAGGCGGCAAGCAGATACTCGTTCGTGAGCTGCGTGTGCAGCCGCGCAAGTCGGCATGGAATCTGGTGGTCGGCTCGCTCTGGTTCGACGTCGCTACAGGACAGCTCGTGCGTGCCGTGTTCCGGATGGCCGAGCCCATGGACGTGATGTCAGTCGCGAACCAGGATGACGGCGTAGATCCGCAGAAGGACATCCCCGTGTGGGTCAAGCCGATGATCCTCCCCATGACAGGCGGCATCGATGTGATGACCGTGGACTACGGATTGTACGAGGGGCGGTTCTGGCTCCCACGCATGCAGACTGCTAAAGGTAAGGCGCGTGCCGGAGTGATGCGGTTTCCGTTCGAGTTGCGGCAGGTATTCGATTACGCAAGCGTCGACGCCGCGCTCAAGCTTCCGCAGATCCAGCTCAACGTTATCGATACCGCATCGGGAGTCGCGGCGCGACAGGCGCGTCGCATTGCGCGCGACAGCGCGTGCGCCAACGGAGCGGTGTATCGCGAGACCACGCGCCTGCGTGATGAGAACGCGGTGCCGATGATCGTTCGAATTCCTTGCGACACCGCTGCGCTTGCGCGATCACCGACACTACCAAAGTCCATCTACGACTCGCCCGATTCGTTGTTTGGGGATAAGGACGTCGACGCGCTCGCGGCCAGTGCACTCTCGCTTGAGCGTCAGGCTGGCAGCGCAGGATTCTCGCCGCCGGTGCTGCAGTCGGGGCTCGCAATGTCGCGCTACAATCGCGTCGAGGGAATCTCGACCGGTATCCGTGCCGACGACGAAATGGGCAGTGGCTACTCGTCGCACGCAATCGTCCGACTGGGCCTCGATCTATCGCCCGATGCCGAGCTTGGCGGTTCGCGCACCAACGGTCGCGAGACGTATGGCGTGAACGTGTATCGTCGTCTCAATTCGGCGAACGATCTCGGACGCGATCCGTTCAGTCTCAGCTCATCGTTGTCGGCGCTTCTTTTTGGCCGCGATGATGGCGTGTACTATCGATCGTGGGGCGGTGAGGTCGTGCACGAGCAGCAGAGCGGCCTGCTCAGTAGTTGGCGACTGTTCGGCGAGCAGGAGTTCGGTGCCAGCGCGAGGACGCACTTTTCCATTGGCGGCAAGCTCGGCGGCGGCTACTTCCCGGATAACATCGCGGTGTCAAAGGGGAGCGTTGTCGGCCTGTCACTGGTAAAGACGGGCTCGCTGGGCGAGGACCCAGCCGGTCTGCGGCTGCTATCCGACGTTCGCATCGATGGCGCCGCCGGAACATTTGATTACACGCGGGCGATGGCCGACGTTACTGTCATGCGCCCGCTTGGCGGGAATCTGGACGCCGCTCTCACGCTGAGCGGCGGGACTTCCGGAGGTGCTGTGCCGACACAACGGCTCTGGTACCTCGGCGGAACTTCTACCGTTCGGGGCCAGGGCGTCGGAGTACAGGTCGGAGACGCCTACTGGCTCAGCCGCCTGGATCTTGGGCTTGGCAAGGTCTTCGCGCGACCGGTGATCTTCGGAGATCTTGGCTGGGCGGGCGACCGACACAACTGGAACCGGGGCGTGGTGCCGGTGAGCGGTGCCGGGATCGGCGGATCCTTCATGGACGGACTGATCCGGCTGGATCTGGCCAAGGGAATTCGCCCAACCGGCGGGGTTCAGGCAAGTCTCTATCTGGACGCCCGCTTCTAGATAGGTTAACCTCAATAGCTGCACCGGAACTGCTGCAGCCCACACCCAGAGGACCGTATTTCCAAAGAAGATCTGATCGAACTCGAAGGGACCGTTACCGAGGTCCTTCCGAGCACTTCGTTCCGCGTGACTCTTGATAACGGAGCAGCCGTCCTGGCTACCATCGCCGGCAAGCTCCGCCGCTTTCGCATTCGCATCCTCGAAGGCGATCGCGTGACGGTCGAAGTCTCTCCGTACGATCTCACGCGCGGACGCATTACCTACAGACACAAGGTCTGACGTAACACATGTCCACGCGGTCGAGCGACGCGGACGGTACTGACCGCGTTTCAGGACCGAAACCCTAGCACACTGCCATTCGAGCGGTTTATACGCGTTTGCTACTGAACGCGTAACGCGGTTGTAGGATCCAGCCTCGCCGCGCGCCAAGCTGGTACACCGCACGCAATCACCGCTACGGCTCCCAGCGTAACAACCACGGCCAGATAGGTGATTGCGTCGAGTCGCGATACACCAAACAGCATCGACACGATGGCACGCGTCGCCGCTGCTGCTGCGGCCAGCCCGATCACGATGCCGAGCGCCGTCAGCTTCATTCCCTGACCGAGCACAAGCGCCAGAATGCTTCCCGGCGTCGCCCCCAGCGCGCCCCGAATGCCAATCTCGCGCACTTTCTCTGTGACGCTGGACGACAGAACGCCGTAAATCCCAATCGCGGCGAGAACAAGCGCAACCAATCCAAACGATTCGAACAGGATGAGAGCGAAGTGCCGATCGGCAACCGATTTGTCCACGAGCGCGTCCATCGTGGTGACGCGGAAAATCGGTTGATTCCTGTCGACGGAGTGGATCGCGCTTCGAACCGCAGGTGCGAGCGCTGCCGCATTCCCATGCGTGCGCACTACGAGCGACATCGGATTGTCCACCCAGTGCCACTGCATCGGGGTGACGTAGATCGCGTCGGTCTCGCCGTCCTCGAGAGAAGACTGTTTCACGTCGCCAACCACGCCGACAATCGTGTAGCGCTGGCCATCGCGCGGGCCGAAGTCGAATTGCTGCCCCACGGGATCCGCATGAGGGAATTGACGCTTCGCATACGACTCGTTGATGAGCGCGGAGCGTGGCGCACCGCTGCGGTCCTGCGCCCCGAGCAACCGCCCGCGAAGCAATGGGATGTGCATCGTCGCGAAGTACGACGGAGTCACAGAATATCCGAGGGCGGAACCACCAGCGTTTGCATCGGGATCGTTGTCGAAGTGCACCCCGTATCCGGCGAAGTCGCCACTGAGCGGCAGCTGACTCGTCAACGCTGCTGCGGTTACACCGGGAACCTGGTCCACGGCCGCGAGCGCTTCTGTGAAGAATTCGTATCTCGCGCTGTCCAGCCTGGCGCCCTGAAATTGTAGCTGGCGGCCGGATTCCTGTATCTGCATCGTGAGCATTTGCGACGGATCGAACCCCACGTTTACGGCGAGGAGATCCGTGATACTCCGAAGCAACAGCCCCGCGCCTACCAACAGCACGACCGCGAGTGCCACTTCCGCGACGACGAGCGCTTCACGCGTAACGCGATTGCTGCCGGTGGTACGCTGCGACGCCTGCTGCAATCCGAGGGTCAGCTCGGCACGCGATGCGCGTAGCGCCGGAATCACACCAACGGACAGGCCGATGAGTGTCGTGACCACCAGACCAAACGCGAACACCGCTGCATCCAGGCGAATCGCTCCCACACGCGGAAGTCCAGCAGGACTGAGGGCAACCAATACTCGTACGCCGAGCTCCGCTACGATCATTCCCAGCGCACCGCCAGCCACCGCGAGCAACAGACTTTCCGTCAACAGCTGTTGAGTAAGCCGCGCTCGCCTCGCGCCGAGCGCAGCGCGCATTGCGAACTCGCCGCGCCTGCGTGCGCCACTTGCGAGCAGCAGATTGGTGACGTTGGCGCATGCGATCAGCAACACCAGTACCACGGCGCCCAGAACAGCGAGGAGCACCGGTTTGACGCCGCTCGTCACGTCGTCCTGCAGTGAGTGAACAAGCAATCCGTTGTGGAGTGATGCCCAGGGAACGCGTGGAAAGTCGCTGCGAGACGCGCGCGCTATCCCGTTCAATTCGTTCCGCGCCTGTGTCAGGCCGACGCCTGCGCGCAAGCGGCCCACCATGCGCAGATGGTGTCCCCACTCGCGGCTGTCCGGACCGAAGACAGTGTTGTACTGGAGGGGTGCCCATATCTGCACCGAAGGCGCCATCACGTTCTCGAATGCAGCGGGCATTACGCCGATGACGGCATAATCCTCGTCATTCAGTCTTACGGAACGTCCAATGATGTCACGATCGCCCGAAAAACGATGTTGCCAGAGAGAATGACTCGGGACCACGACACGGGGTCCGTTGACCCTGTCGTCCGACGGTGTAAAATCCCGCCCGAACATGGGTGAGATACCAAGCGCGCGAAAGTAATCGCCTCCCACGCTCTGGCCGTTGAGACGTGCCGGGTCCCCGTCGCCGACCAGCGTCGGTTGCCAGATATTCAGGACTGCCAGCGCATCGAACGAATGGCTTCGTTGGGCTAGCTCGCGATAGGTACCGTACGTTACCTCCATCGGCGCTCCATCCGCGTCGAGGTCCGATATCGTCACAACGCGATCGGCGTGCGGGTACGGCAGTGACTTGAACAGAATCGGATCAACGGCGCTGAAAATGGCAGTACTCGCGCCGATGCCGATCGCAAGCGTGATCACGGTGACAGCGGTGAAGCCGGGATTGCTGCGAAATCGTCGGCCCGCGTAGCGCGCGTCGGCCAGCATCATTTCTACTGCGTTCTCCCAGCCGTACTGTCGCACCTGCTCCCTGGCGTTCGTCACGCCACCGATCTCAATCCGCGCGGCGCGCAGGGCTTCCTCGGGCGAGAGTCCGCGAGCGAGGTGAGCGAGGCGCGCGTTCTCGAGGTAGTCGTCTACTTCGTCGGCGACGTTTTGGTCGGTGTCTGCGCGATTGGTGAGCGCGTGGAAGCCGCGCGTGAGCTGGCGCCACACGGACATGCCGTCAACCTTCGGCTTTGAGAAGGCGCGCAACAGCTGACGCGCGCCGGGTCCAGTCTTCCGTCTCGACGCCCAGCTGCTTGTGACCAAGTCGCGTGAGCGAATAGAACTTGGCGCGTCGCGAGTTCTCCGTCTGGTGCCACTCGGCGTCCAGCGCACCACTGCGCTCCAGTCGCTGCAACGCGGTGAGCAGCGAGCCTGGATTGACCTTGAAGGTGCCGCGCGAGATCTGCTCGATCCGGCGCGCGATGCCGTAACCATGCAACGGCTGGAGGCTGAGTGTCTTTAGGATCAGCATGTCCAGCGTACCCTGAATTACGTCGGTGTTCGGTTCCTGCACCCGCGGCTCCGGTCGTTGATGGAGTCAATATTAGAGTATCATAGTATGATTGTCAAGATATGATCGCCAGCGTATGAATATCATCGTATGAACCGTCAGCGCGTAACCGTGCGCCGCGCCGGCTCAGTTGACCATGCTAGCTCGTGCCCTAGTTTCCATGAATCAGGTCCGCCATGAGCAATCGGAGTCATAGCCAATGAATATTCAGGGACAGATCGAGCGCCCGGAGACGATCACCCAGATCCAGACTCCGGCCCCGGTTGTCGACGTGTCGCGCGTGAGACGCAATCTCGACCGCATGGCGGATTACGCGAAGCTGCATGGGATCGGGCTCAGGCCGCACGTCAAGACGCACAAGACGACGGTCATCGGCGCCGCGCAGATGCGACGCGGCGCCATCGGATTGACCTGTGCAACCCCGCGCGAGATGGAGGTGATGAGTAGCGTGGCATTCAACCTCCTGCTCGCGCACCCGCCGCTCGGGGTCAAGGCCGCCCGCCTGCTGGACCTCCCGCACTCAGTCGACATTGTTACCGCACTCGATTCGGCCGAAGCGATGGCTGATATCGCAACCGCAGCCGCTGCAGTGGAGCGAATCGTACGCGTGTACGTGGAGCTGGATCTCGGCATGCATCGCATCGGAGTCGCGGCTCCGGCACACGCGGTGTCGCTCGCGCAGCGCGTCGCTGCCGCTCCATCACTCGAGTATGCGGGAATCTGTTTCTATCCAGGCCACATCAGGGAAATGCCAGCCGATCAGGATTCCAAGATATCGAAACTGAACGCAGATCTCGAGGAATTTGTTGATGCGCTCACGCGCGCCGGCTTACCGCCTCGTGCCGTGAGCGGTGGTTCCACACCCACCGCGTGGCGCACACACGAGATGCCGCTAGTGACGGAGTTCCGGCCCGGCACTTACGTCTTCAACGATCGCACCACCGCCGAGATCGGTGCGTGCTCCTGGGACGACTGCGCGTTCACAGTACTCGCGACGGTTGTGAGCACGTCGGTATCCGGGCAGGCTGTTATCGACGCCGGATCCAAGGCGCTCGGCCGCGAGCCGATGCGCGGGACGGCAGGCGAGGGCTTCGGCGTTGTCGCCGGACATGGCGATGTAATCGTGTCTGGTATGTCCGAGGAGCATGGGATCCTGGATCTGTCGAAGACGAGCTGGCGTCCGCGCGTTGGAGATTTCGTGCGCGTCATACCGAACCACGTGTGCATTGTCGTTCACCTGAACGAGGTGCTGTATGCGCTGGACGGCGAGCGCGTCATCGACGTATGGCCCGTCGCAGCGCGCGGGCGGTTACCGGCTTTCGCGACTGCGCCAGAGGCTCAGCACATAGATCTC
>JBDTIP010000143.1:0-9534 GCA_039936295.1 Gemmatimonadaceae bacterium | reverse complement strand
TGGTGAGGCGGCGCACCTGAGAAGGCATCGCCGCCCGGTCGCGCTCGGTCGTCACAATGTCGGCGCCCCCTTCGAACCGTTTCATTAGCTCGGGAAGCGCTTCTGGCTGATCTGTGAAATCAGCCTGTAGGAGCACCATGGCGTCACGGCGCGGATACCTGGTCCGACGCGAGACATCCGCGCAGAGCACTCCAAGCGCGTGTCCGAACCCCTGCCGCGCTTCACCATGCAGCACCGTCAGCGGCAACACCTTGCAATACGGCTCGAGTGTGGCGGCGGTGCCGTCTGTGCTGCCGTCGTCGTATACGATAACCTCGTACTCGCGGGAGTACTCCTGGAACACCTTGCGGATGCGCCAGAGCAGGACCCCAACAGTCGGGCCTTCGTTGTACGTGGGAATGCAGATGTGGAGCATTGCTCGGAAGTTAGGCTGTTAGCACCCTTTGGTACACCCGCTCGACCCCTTGGGTCATTGCCTCGACGCTGAACTGCCTCGCACGGCAGGGTCCGTTGGCAGCAAGTCGCGCCCGCAATTCTGGATCGAGGAGTGACTCGTGAGCGGACGCGAACGCTGCTGCGTTGCCGGAACACACAAGCAGGCCGTTCTTCCCGTTCTCCACAATCTCTCCGATTCCCCCTACATCGAACGCCACCGGAGGAACTCCAAGGCCGAGCGAATCGATGAGGACGGTACCGAGCCCCTCCTCACGTGCAGGATGCCATAGAATGTTCAGGCCGGCCATCCCGTTGTGAACCTCCGTGACAAAGCCAGCTTGGTGGGCTCGGATGGGACCGACACGGATGGGCCCGCGCCCCTCACCACCCAGGAAAATGATGCGAGTCCGTGCGACCGCTTCCTCACCGAGAAATCCGCCGATGTGACGGAGCGCGTCGATTCCCTTTTCGGCACTCATGGCTCCGACAACACCCGCGATCACCGTGTCGCAGGACCACCCGAGCTCTTTACGCCAATCGCGAGGTGCGTTCGCGACCGGTGTCGGTACGCCTGAATGCACCACGTCGATTCGTTGTGCATCGACGCCGGAAAGTACCATCGCGTTCTTCACTGCGTTGGAGATCGCAATGAAACGCGAAACCCGGAGTCCGTATTTTACCCGCACGGATTTGAGCGGAAATGTCACTCGGCGAGTGACAACTAGCGGAGTGGGATCGCCGGCAAGAGCGATGAGCGCGATCGCGTGTGCGCGCGCGTCGTGCGCGTGCACTACGTTCGGGTGCCATGCGCGCAAGATCGAACGGAGCCGCTTGGCCGATCTGAGGTCCCAGTCAGAACGCATCGGGACCGACGCCGTGGCGATTCCGGCGCCCTGAAGCCGGTCGAGCAAGGGTGAGCCGCCAGCACCGACTACCAGAGGCTCGCGCCCCTGCGCGCGCAAGGAAGTCGCGAGAAGAAACACCTGTCGCTGGCCGCCACGCCACGTACGACCGGCATCGATGTGCAGGGATCTCAACGTCACTCCGGAATATATCTGCAGCGCGTACGTGGGCTTTTGGTCGTGTCGGGCCGGTTACCTGGGCTCGATCTCAGCTTCGCGACGGGAGGAGGCGGCCGCGGCGAATGCGCCGAATATGTCGCGATCCCACGGCTCGTCGGTGTCCGCCAGGTCTTCGGGATGCCACTGCACTCCCACGCACCACCACGGCGACTCGGCGGCAGTTTCGACACCTTCAATGACGCCGTCCGGAGCGACTGCGACAATCCGAAGCTGGTCCGCGACACGTCCAATCGCCTGATGATGAACGGAGTTCACGTCGAAATTCGTGAGCCCGACGGCACGGGAAAGGCGCGTTTCGGCAGGCAGCTCGACCGGATGCGTGCGCGTGTTGCGCGGCTTGTCGGGGTCGTGGTTGATCGCGCTTGGCTGCTGGCTCGGCAAATCCTGAATGAGGGTGCCACCGAGGGCGACATTGAGGATCTGGGCGCCGCGACATATGGCAAGCAATGGCAGGTTCGCGCGCCGCGCCGCGTGCACCAGCGCGATCTCCCATTGATCCCTCGCGTCAGACACCACGCCAAGCTTCGGATGAGGCGCCTCGCCGTACCGGGCTGGATCTACATCCGCGCCTCCGGTGAGGACGAGGCCGTCGATCCGGGCTATCAGCGAGACGGCCGCTGTTCTCTCGCGGAGTGGCGCCGTAATTAATGGTATGAGCCGTGCGTTCTCAATAGCCGCGAGATAGGTGGTTCTGAGTCGTGCCGAGGATACATCACCCTCGCTGCGGACGGCGGCGCTAACTGCTACAATTGGACGGAATGACACGACTCGTGACCCGGAAGGTTGCGTTGACCTGCGCTCTTCTAGGAATCTGCGTTGCGACCGCCCGCGGGCAAGAGGTGAAGCTTGCCGGCTCCGGCGTCGCGGGCCCAGCCAGCCAGCCACTGTGTCACGGTGAGATCATCACTGGAATCGACGTCCACCCGTATCCTCCTTTCGAACCAGGCGGGACAAGGATGGTGACGCGAATCGTCCGCTTTGTCACGAACCTCCACGCCACGACGCGGAAGGCGGTGATTCGGCGATTTCTTCCGATCCGTGTGGGCGATCGGTGTGTGGACTTCCGACTGCGTGAAGCCGAGCGCATTCTGCGCGCGCAGCCCTTCATCGCTGACGCGACCCTCCTCGTCGCACCAGATGGCGCGGGCGGCGTCACGATTGACGTCGTGACTTTCGATGAGGTGTCGCTGCTACTCGATGGTAGCGCAAGCAGCAAGCCGCCCGTGATACGGGCAGTGCGCGTCGGTGAGGAGAACGTTTCGGGATCCGCCTTCGCGGTGACGACTGGATGGCAAGCGAGTGAGTTCTATCGCGACATATACAAGGCCCGCGTGGTGGATTACCAGCTCCTAGGACGTCCATACCAGCTCTCGCTTCAGGGCGCGCGCGGAGAGATCGGCGGGAGTTGGGACGCGTTGGTTACGCATCCCTTCATCACGGATCTGCAACGGACGTCCTGGCGCGCGTCGGCTGGATCTTCCACGGGCTATCTGTATTTCGTTCGATCGCACGCGCCGGCTGCGGCGCTTCTCTTCAGCAGGCAGTACGCCGACGCCGGAGGTGTTTTAGCGTTCGGGCCGATTCGGCATGTCGTTTTGATTGGTGCGACCGTGTCACGTGAGCGTGAGCGCACTGCTCATTCGCCCGTGTTGGTGCTGGACTCGGCAATTGTCCCGGATACGAGCACAGCACTGATCGGGCGCTATGGTCAACATCGCAGCGACCGCGTCAATCTGTTGCTCGGTTATCGCAACACGAAATCCATGCAGGTGCATTCGTTCGACGCGGTGGAGGGCGCCCAGGACGTGCGTACCGGAGTGCAGCTTGCCACTCTCTTTGGCCGCGGAATCAAGATCACGGACCTGGATGAGCGTGACTATTTCATGTCCACGGATATTTACGTTGGCCACGGAACGCCAGCCTCTTTTGCTGGAGCGGAATTTCTGGGTGAGCGCAGACATGATCTCGACACGCACACCACCGACGGTGTCCTCGCGAGTGGCCGCGCGGCGTGGTACAGTCATCCAAGTAAGAAGCACACCGCGATCATCGACGCGGAGTACAGCGGCGGCTGGCATCAGCGCGTTCCATTTCAGGTCACGCTTGCAAACAGGGAGGGGGGCATACCCGGTTATGGGTCATCGGCTCTTGGTGGTGCCGAGCGCGCGGTGATGCGATTCGAGGACCGGTATAGCCTGGGCCACTTCCGGCAGTTCGCAGGCCTCGCCGGCGCTGTCTGGGTGGATGCAGGAAAGTTGTGGGCCGGCGACGCCCCCTTTGGTGCGACGACCGACATCAAGTACGCGGCTGGCATTGGCTTGCTGGCGGCACTTCCACCACGATCCCGCCGTACGTGGCGCGTGGATCTTGCATTTCCGCTAAACGACCGCGGCGACGCGAAATTCGAGATTCGCTTTACGAATCACGACTTCACGCGCTGGTTCTGGCGCGAGCCTGGCGACGTTCAGACAAGCCGCGAGCGCTCAATTCCCAACTCGGTTTACAACTGGCCGTAGCGCACGTCGGTAGCGGGTGCTACACGGCGATCACTCACCGCTGTGCTGCATCATCCGCCGGATCGGAATTACAAGCGCACCGCAGATCAGGGTCGCGACAAACAATGCCATGGATGTGCGTCCGAAGAGCAACGGCATCTCATTCAGGTCGTTCGGGTTGACGTGACCGCCCGCAAGTCCGGCGATGAGATTGCCGAGCGCATCAGCCATGAACCACACGCCCATCATCTGGCCCACGAAGCGGCGCGGTGCAAGCTTGGTCATCGAGCTCAGACCAACTGGACTGAGCGAAAGCTCTCCCAATGCCTGAAACAGGTAACAAATCACGAGCCACCACATCGAGACGCGTAGCGTCTGGTTGCCAATAGATCCGGCGATCACCACCCGCGACGCCAGCCATATCACTACGAAACTGACTCCGGCGAAGAACAATCCGATCGCGAACTTCGTCGGGCTGGATAAATCCAGATTGCGGCGCGCGAGTGCAACCCAGATCCACGCGAACACCGGTGCTAGCGCTATTACGAAAAATGACTCGGCCGATTGCAGCCACAGGGTCGGTACTTCCCAGCCAAGCACCACGCGATCGGTGAAGTCGTGCGCGAACAGGTTGAGCGACGTGGGCGCCTGTTCGAATCCAGCCCAGAAGATTGTTGCAAAGACGAACAGGACGACGATTACTGCGACGCGCTTCTTCTCGTCTGCGGTGAGCCGCGCGAACAGGAACAGGTACACGAAATAGACGATTGCGAGCGCGAGTATGACTATCCCCATCCGCTCTGCAAGCACGATCGGATTGATCTTGATCACGCCCGCGACAGTTAGCATCACGACGCCGGCAATTGCGATTACGCTCGCAATCGACCAGAGGCGCACCCTTCGTTGTTCTTCAGGTCCCGACGACGGCTTTGCACCGATCGGTCCAAGCGTTGGAGTAACTCGCGCACGATAGATTATGAGCCCGATGATCATGCCCAGCCCCGCCGCGCCGAATCCCCAGTGCCAGCCGACGCGCTCGCCGAGATACCCGGTGACCAGCGGCGCGATCAATGATCCGGTGTTGATCCCCATGTAGAAAATGGAGAATCCCGCGTCGCGCCGCGCTCCGCCCTCCGGGTACAGGTCGCCGACCATCGCCGAGATATTCGGTTTCAGTAGTCCGGTTCCCATCACGATCAGAACGAGGCCGACGAAAAATGCCGGACGCGCAAGGACCACCGATAGCGCGATGGCAATGTGGCCGCACGCAATCAGTACGCCTCCCCACCAGACAGACCTTTGCAGCCCTAGCCAGCGATCGGCAATCCATCCGCCCGGCAGTGACGCTAGATACACGCACGCAGCGTAAATGCCGACGATCGATGAAGCTACGGTCCGGTCGAAGCCAAATCCACCCGACAGCAGCGCCGCCGACATGAAGAGGATGAGCAGCGGCCGAATCCCGTAATACGAGAACCGCTCCCACATCTCCATGAAGAAGAGCGTCGACAGTCCGGCGGGATGACCGAAAAAGGCTTTGCTCCCCGTCCATTTCTCCATGCCCGCAGGTGGCTCGTCATGCGTAGTTGTTGCTGCCTGTGGTTGCTTGAACACCGAATCGTCCGTTGCCATGTAGATCGAGGGCTGAGGTCTATGGGGTTTCGCTGGCTTGTCCGCGTACTTACACGAGCATCACCGTTTGATGATGCGAAATCTTTCCGGCTGCTAGGCTGTGAGTACTCTACGCATCGGCTCCTTGATGCAGGCTGCGAGATGGCCTTCAGCCTTCTCCTCCAACGGCGGAACAATCTGCGTACAGTCGTGATCCTTCAATGGATGCTGACACCTGGGATAGAATACGCATCCCGGTGGCGGATTCGCCGGCGACGGTGGCTCGCCCTGCAGCACGATTCGCGCTGACTTCCGGCGCGGATCGGGACGCGGTACCGCCGAGAGGAGTGCCCGCGTGTATGGCATGATAGGATCCGCGTAAATCTGACTGGACGGCCCAATCTCTACGATCCTCCCGAGATACATCACTGCAACCCGGTCAGCGATATGTTGCACGACGGAAAGGTCGTGTGCGATGAATAGATACGTCAGCCCACGGTCACGTTGAAGATCCTGCAACAGATTGATGACCTGCGCCTGCACCGACACATCCAGCGCTGACACCGGTTCGTCGCAGACGATCATCTCGGGCTCGACCGACAACGCACGCGCAACTCCTATGCGTTGCCGCTGGCCACCCGAAAATTCGTGGGGATATCGGGACACATAATGTGGATTCAGACCCACTTCATCAAACAGCATGCCCACTCGACGGTCGGCTTCGCTGCCTTCAGCTATGTGGTGAATCAGCATGCCCTCTCTCACGGCGGCACCCACGGTCATTCGAGGGTTGAGGGAGGAGAAGGGATCCTGAAAGACCACCTGCATTCGGCGGCGCATTCGGCGCAACGCCCCGCGCCGGAGCGTCGCTACATCGATTCCCGCGAAGATCACCGACCCCGAAGATGGCTCGATGAGCCGAAGGATCGTGCGGCCCATGGTGGTCTTGCCGCAGCCTGACTCGCCAACGACTCCGAGCGTCTCACCCCGGGCTATCGTGAACGAGACGTCGTTGACGGCCACAACTTCCCTGCGGTTGCGCTTGAACATGCCGGATGCCACCGGAAAGCTCTTCGTCAATCGCCGGACATCCAGTAGTGGCTCGTGCAGTGGCTCGTGCAGCGACTCCGTCATGTGCGTGCACCGACGATCGCAGCTATCGGCACGTGCTGGTCCGCGCGACGCAACGGCTCGAGCGCAAGATGGCAGCGCGATTCATGTTCGGCGCCAATGCTGTAAAGCGGAGGATGCTCGATTTCACATAAGTCCCACGCGTAGCTGCATCGTTCGCGGAAACGGCATCCGCGCGGCCATTCCGTCGACGCCGGCACAACGCCAGGGATGGTAACAAGCCGCTCAGCCATCTGATCCAGTCGCGGCATTGCGCTCATCAATCCTTCAGTGTACGGATGGCCCGGCTGCGCGAACAGTTCGGTGACGCTCGCAGTCTCGACCACCTCCCCTCCGTACATCACGACGACTCGATCGGCGACCTCGGCAACCACCCCAAGATCGTGTGTGATTAGCAGGACGGCCATTCCCATCTCTTGCTGCAACCGCTTCAGCAGTTCCAGAATCTGCGCCTGGATTGTCACGTCCAGGGCCGTGGTGGGCTCGTCCGCGATGAGAACATCGGGGTGGAGCGCCAACGCCATGGCGATCATCACTCGCTGTCGCATGCCGCCCGACAGTTGGTGGGGATACTCCGAAGCACGCTCGCGCGCCGACGGTATACCGGTGAGCGCGAGCATCTCGATCGCCCGCTCCCACGCGTCGTGTCGAGTCGCATCTGTATGCACGCGTACGACTTCGGCAATCTGGTCGCCAACGGTGAGCACCGGATTGAGCGCCGACATTGGCTCCTGAAAAATCATCGCGATGCGGTTGCCGCGAATGCCACGCATCTCGGTCTCGGTCTGCGTCAACAGGTCGCGGCCGTCAAACAGGATCCGACTCTCCGCCTCGACCTTGCCTGGATGGCGAATGAGCCTGAGGATAGATAACGCGGTGACAGACTTGCCGGAGCCCGATTCACCGACGATGGCCAGTGTTTCGCCGGCCGCCACGTCGAACGACACTCCATCCACGGCGCGTGCGACACCGTTACTGTCGTGAAAGTATGTGCGCAGGTCGCGTACTGACAGAATGGTGCTGCTCACGAATCGAGCTCAGCCATCGACACGGAACCCGCGCGCGGATCCAGCGCAGCGCGGAATGCGTCGCCAAGCGCGTTACAGGCTATTGCGGTCGTGACTATGAGAAGTCCGGGAAATAGTGAGATCCACCATGCACTTCCGATCTGATCAGCTCCATCCTGGATTATGCTACCCCAGCTCGCCGTCGGCGGCTGCACACCCAGGCCAAGATACGACAGGCCAGCCTCGAGAATAATCACATGGCCGATCCCAAGTGTAGCAGCGACGATAATGGTGGGGACGACATTCGGTAAGATGTGACGGAGGAGAATCCTCGGACTCGTCGCGCCGGCGGCTCTCGCGGCTAGGATGAAATCCAGCTCACGCAACGAGAGGACCTGGCCACGCACCATGCGGCTCAGTCCAAACCAGCCCGTGCAGCCCAGCACGACTACAAGGAGCCAGAGCGGTAGCCCGTTCCACAGCGCCAGGATGGCGATCAGAAGCAGCACTCGCGGGATGGCGAGCGCTGCGTCGACTATCCGCATCATTACCGCGTCGACGGCCCCGCCGGCAAAACCGGCGATGGCACCGTACAATGTCCCGAGCGTGACTGCGATCACCGTCGCCAGCGCGGCAACGGACAAGGAAATGCGTGCACCGTACATACATCTGCTCAACACATCGCGGCTGTATGAGTCAGTTCCGAATAAATGACTCAAGGAAGGAGCCATGTTCTTCAGGCCTATGATATCGGGCTGCGCAATCGGATCGTATGGTGCGATGACGGGCGCAAGCAGCGCGACAAGCACGATAACGAGCAACACGATGGTTGCCGTTTTTGCGTGACTGACCACACGCCGCGCCCATCTCAGCCGCCGCGACGTCGCGTCAGTGTCCACGAACGCGGGGGTCGGCGACAGCGTAGAGTAAGTCAGCCGCGAGACTGCCCAGCGTGACAGTGGCCGCTGCTACTATTACTCCCGCCGTAACGAGTGGGTAGTCGCGCGTTCCCACGGCGTTGAGAATCACCCATCCCATGCCGGGCCACGCGAACACGCGCTCGATGAACACGGCGCCGGTGAACAACACCGGCAGCGACAGTCCCAAAAGACTGATGGTCGGAAGCAGCGCGTTGCGGAGTACGTGCCGGAGCATGATCCTGCGTTCGCCGACCCCCTTGGCCCGTGCAGTACGCACGTAGTCGTCTGGTAGCACGCGGAGTAGCTCGGCGCGCTGATATCGCGCAATCGCCGCGCCGGATAGCAACGCGAGCGTCAGGGCTGGAAGTACGAGGTGGCGAATACGGTCCAGCGCTGCGCCACCCGCCGACATGTAGTCGTGCATCACCGGGTCGACCGCTCCAGCGACCGGAAACAGCGGTACCCAGTACGCAAAGATTAGCATCATCATGAGTGCCAGCCAGAAGTCTGGCATTGCGTAGAGGAACATCGACACGGCGCCAAGCCAGCGATCCACTCGCGAACCCGGCCGGCTTGCCTGGATAACCGCTATGCCAATGCCGCCGGCAAAGCCGAGCACGAGCGCGGTGCCGGCCAGCAGGAGCGTGTTCGGGAGTGCGTCTATCAGCACGTCTAGCACCGGCCTGTGCATCGAGAATGACCAGCCAAAGTCGCCACGAGCCACGCTGCCGATGTAGCGGAGATACTGTTCCCACAGCGGTCGATCGAGTCCGTACATCGCGCGCCAGCGGTTGCGCACCGCTTCCGTGACGTTCGGGTTGTCCATCGCCGTCGTGAACGGATCGCCAGGCGC
>JBDTIP010000142.1:0-4842 GCA_039936295.1 Gemmatimonadaceae bacterium | reverse complement strand
TGAACTGCTTCCTGCAGGAGAAATAAATGCATGAATGACACTATTTAGAGGAGCCACCGGTAACGGCCGATTGTCGAGCCGTCACCGACAGACTCTCGCAGGTTCGAAACGGTCAGGCCGGGAACTTCTGCTGAATCACGAACGACACGACGATCGCGAACAGAGCAACACCTTCTACTAGTGCGGCAAAGATAAGCGCTGCCGTCTGGATCTGGCCAGCACGCTCTGGCTGACGCGCCATTCCATCCATGGCCTGCCCACCCACATGGCCGATACCGATTCCGGCACCGATCACGGCCAGACCCGCGCCGATCCCCGCACCCATCATCGCCCACGCGCCCTGGTACTCCTTGTTCGCAGCAACAACTGCCTGAAGCAGAGGATACATCATTTGATCAAACTCCGAATAAATCGTAATACCGGATTTCCAACGCGCTCCGGCGTAGCGCAACCCGTCATCGAGACCGCGTCCCAACGGGCTTCCCGGGCCGAAGCCCGGTACATCTCTGGTGTTACTCCGATCCTGCCGACTAGCTAATGACTAGCTGTGCGAATCTGCCCTATGAACACGGCCGATAGCAACGCGAAGATGAACGCCTGCAGCACTGAGACAAACAGTTCGAGCAACGAGATCCCAACAGCCATCGCGAGTGGGGCCGGCGCGATTATGTAGCTCTGGAAGGTGAAAATCAACCCGATCAGCGCGAGCAGCACCACGTGACCAGCCGTCATATTTGCGAAGAGACGTATCGCAAGCGCGAACGGCTTGGTGAACTTCCCGACTATCTCGACTGGGGTCATGATGAACGTCATCCATGACTTCACACCGAACGGAACGTCATGCGGCCAGTAGAATATCGTGCTCAGATACCCAATGCCCTGCTCCCGCATCCCCGCGATCTCCACTACTACAAACGTTATGAGCGCCAGTGTCGCCGTGACCGCAATGTTGCCGGTCGCTGTCGATCCATATGGAATCAGCCCACACGCATTCGCGAACAGGATGAAGAAGAAAAGCGTGAGAACGAACGGGACGAATCTGTCGCCGTCCGGTCCGACGTTCGGAATGATGACCTCGTTGCGGAAGTACAACACGAGTGCCTCCATCCCGTTCCCGAAACCCGATGGCGCTCTCCGCCCGCCGAAGGTCGTCTTGGCGTGCGCCCTGGCAGCCATGAGCATCGTGATAACGCACAGCAGCGCTGCGATTCCCAGCCACACCACGTGCTTGGTCGGTGACATGTCGATGCTGAGCGAGCCGATATGGATCGGGGCCCAGCGTGGCAGCGCTAGCTCGCACACAAATCCCGGATGCATGCACGGATAGTCGATCGCATGCGCGTCAGTGATGTGCGGGGTAATGATGTCAATTTCGGGACCGGCGAGCAGCAGCATCTATTTGGTGAGCAAGAAGGGTTCGAACAGTGTCGTGACGAACAGAATTGCGACCAGGGACAACAATGCTGGTGCGAGTGGAAGCCCCAACGCCGGAATTACCGCGAAACCGTAGACCAGCACCGCGACCAGCCTCAGAAGCGCTCCCATGCCCCAGCCAATCAGGATCCGACCCTTACCGAACGATCGTCCGACGAGTAGCGCAAGTACCTGCACAACTACGGCAACGCCCAGCGAAGTCCAGATGGCACGAGTCGTTTCGCCCGTCACCGCTCTGCCTTGTCCTGATGCTTTTGCGCGGCCATGAGCTTGCGATACATGCTGTAAAACGATCCGGCCGCCCCCAAGAATACACCCAGGATCAGAAAGACGGGCCCGGTGCCAAGCCGCCGGTCCAGCCACTGGCCGGCGAAGACGAAAAGGACTATCGAGACCGCGAACTGAAGCCCTATCCCAGCGAAGTCCGACGCCGATGGCGCACTCCCGTTGTCCCCCACCAGACTGAAATTTAACAAGCTTGTGAAAAAAAGTTCAAGCGAACCGCCACTCCAAGTCTGCGTCGGATGTTTAACATTCGTGGAAGCTAAACCGGAATTTGTGATCCTGACCTAACTGCCGATACTCCAATCAGTTATCTGCTACTTCGCGCTTGCCTGAAAGATGCTCCGTTGATAACTTTGGCACTCGCGACGATAGCCCGACCAACCGCCTCCAGCGTCGCTCCTCCAGTATGGAAAACCGTCTCGTCATCACATCACTCTGCGCCGCTGCGCTCGTCTACGCTTGCGGCCCCTGGATCCACTCACAGAGTGCCAGCTCGAGCACGGTCAATCCGGCCAGCGTCGCAAACAACGCAACAAAACACAAAGTTCCCGCCACTGTCGCCACTGAACTGGACCTCGCACGCAGCGGCTCGCGAGTCGACTTCGCAATCCGTGTCACCAACAACACCAAGAAAACAGTCGAGCTAAAATTCCCCGACGCTCGCACGCACGACATCGCTGTCTTCGACTCCACTGGCAAAACCGTCTGGCGCTCCAGTGCCGGACGCCTGTACACACAGATCACGCAAGCGCTCACCGTCAGATCCAGTGACACGCTCACCATGGAAGACAGCTGGGACACCAAGGGCGCACATGGCGCGTACACCGCAGTTGCACTCCTCGCCACCGACGCACATCCCGTCGAGCGACGCGTGGCCTTTACCCTCCCGTAAGCAACCTGCACGAGCTGCGCACAGCGCCTTCAAAAACTGCGTCTGCAATGCGATCCGTAAGACGAAGCCTGCTACATCGCACTCCGCTTGTCGCCGCAGCAGTCGCCGCAGCAGTCGCCGCGGCAGTCACAGCTTCTCTCTGCGCTGTCTCCTGCACGCGCTCCAGCATTCGCACCGGATCACTGGGCTCGACCTCCGAACAGAAGATGTACGTGGCCGGCCAGCTGCGGACATACTTGCTGCACATCCCCGCACACTACGACACCATCCGCCTAGCACCGCTAATTATCGTGCTGCACGGACACGGCGAGAGCGCGTCGAACTTCGAGAAGTATACCGGCATGAGCAACAAGGCCGATGAGGAAGGTTTCATCGCCGTGTATCCTCAAGCACTCGGCGACCCAAGCGATTGGCACACAGCCATCGACGGACCGGCTCGTCGTGATGACATCGCGTTCGTGCGAAACATCATCGCTCTGCTCGAGCGCAAGTATCGGATAGATCATCGCCGCATCTTCGCCGCTGGACATTCCAATGGCGGATTCATGGCATACCGGCTCGCGTCCACTCTTTCCGACAAGATCGCCGCCGTTGGCGTGACGGCCGGATCGATTGGCATGGTGAATCAGAACGACGACACGCTACGTATCGCTCCACCGTCACACCCGGTTTCGGTAATTCATTTCCACGGCATCGAAGATCCTTCCGTGCCGTACAGCGGCGGCCCAGAGTCGGACGGTCCCGACAACGTCGTCTCCGTGCGCAACACAATCCGATTCTGGATCAACGCCGATCACTGCGACCCCGCGAATGTCACACGCAATATCTCGGCGGACAGGAATGTCATTATTGACACCTATCAGCCGTGCGCCAAGAACACCGCGGTCGTCCTCTACACCATCATCGACGGTACCCACCGATGGCCTGGCGACGATGTCCCGTGGTACACATTTCCAGGCAGGGATGACTCCGATGTCATCGCTACCGACGTGATGTGGAATTTCTTTGCCGCCCATCCAAGGGTCGACTGACTCGCGAGTTCGGCCAGATTTGCGCGCTCCCCGCCTCCCGGCCTCCCGCCTCCCGCCTCCCGCCGTCGTGCTCGCCCGACCCTTGCATCTATGCCCGTCATGACCCAGGCACAACGACAGCATCTCGAGCGCCGACTCCTCGAAGAGCGTGACCGCATCACAAAGCTTCTGAACCGCTACGCCGAGCAGCACGGAGAACAGGACGAAGAAGATGAGGCCGGCGACCTCACCAAAATGCCGCTCCATATGGCCGACCAGGGCACCGACACGATGCAGCAGGAACTCGACGCCGTCATGGTCGACCGAGAGTCCAGCGCCCTCACGGACATCGACGCTGCCCTCGAACGCCTGTACGCGAAACCAGCCACCTTCGGCATCTGCGAGAAGTCCGGCAAGGAAATCCCGTTCGAGCGCCTCGACATCGTTCCGTGGGCACGAACCTGCTAAGAGCGACGCTCGCGCACAACCCAAACTCCGCGCGAACCGGCCAAGCGCAGGCGGTCAGCCCGGCATACCGCCCGGCTTACCGCCCGGCTTAACCGACAAAAGCAGCCCCGTACCTGATGGTACGGGGCTGTCCTGCGAAGGATCACCAAAGGTTCTTAGTCGGGACGAGATCATTCCGCCCCGACAACATGAGTATCGGCAGCGGCTACAAATGCTCGGCGCGCCGATACCCAGCAAACCCTCCCCAGGAGCCGCAAGCTACGAGTTCCGTTCGAAACTTCACCGATGAGAAATCATCGGTACGTTATCGAACGATGATTCGAGTCGTTAGTTTACCCCGCTTCGCTTACCCGACGGAGACTCCGTGTTCGTTCTGCACGCGCTTGGACAATGTCTGATCCGAACTGCAATTACGACGATCACACCGCGCGCCGACATGTGCTTCGCACTGGCGTCCTTCCTCACTCGTGAGCGAGGGAATCGGGTCCCCCGGCGGAAGCTGGAGCGACTCTTCTGGCCTTCTATGCGTGCCGCAGACGCATCCCACTCGCTGAGCGAGCTCATTCGCAAGCTTCGTCGCAAGGGAATTCACATTCAGCGGGACGAGGCCGCTTGCATCTGGCTGCCGCGCGACGCCGTCTCGATCGACATCGAGGCGCTTGGCACCGAGCCGCCAACGTCGATTGCCGTAAGAGACCTCTCGGTCCTACCGGGCTACGAGCCTCGCGCCTCAGACGCCTTCAACGATTGGGT
>JBDTIP010000141.1:0-2589 GCA_039936295.1 Gemmatimonadaceae bacterium | reverse complement strand
TTCGGGTGGGTCAGCTACATCTTCGGCGTGTTTCTCGTCATCACCGGCGTCAGGATGGCCGCACGCACCGAGAAGCACTCGGACCCCGGAAGTAATCCCGTGTTGAAGGTGGTGCGCCGTTTGATTCCTGTGCGCGACGATTATGCAGGGCAGAGCTTCTTTGTTCGAAGCCAGGACGATCGCAGCTCCCTGCGCATCATGGCGACGCCGCTTTTCGTTGTACTTGTACTGATCGAAACGATGGATCTCGTATTTGCGGTCGATAGTATCCCAGCGGTGTTCGCCGTTACGCGCGTTCCCTTTCTCGTTTACACGTCCAACGTCGCCGCAATACTTGGCCTTCGGTCGCTCTACTTCCTTCTGGCTGGCGCGGTCGGCACGCTGCGATATCTGACAGTTGGGCTGGCCGGTATTCTTGTATTTGTAGGGCTCAAGATGCTGGCGGTGCATTGGTACCACGTACCCACCGGGATCTCACTTGGAGTCATCGTGCTGATCCTCACCATTGCCGCGCTCGCATCGACTTACGCGGACCGCAGGGATGCAGTGTGAGCACGGGACCGCTCACTCTAGTGGTCACCAATGCCCGAATCGCCACGGGCGACCCCCGGCGCCCGTGGGCGACCGCGCTTGGCATTCGAACCGATACGCTTGCCGTCCTGGGGTCCGCGGCAGAGATTCTCAAGCTGGCGGGCTCCGATACCACCATAATTATTGCGCACGGCCAGCAGCTGGAGCTGCCGCGCGGAGCGGCCATTGGAAGCCGAGTGACGGTGTCCGTTGCGCCTGACGGGCAGGTGCAGATTCTATCTTCGAGAGACCGATCATGAGTGGCTTCGGAATGCTTGCCCGAGTTGCTGAAGCGATGCTGATCGCGGCGCGTTGCGCGCACGAACTGTAATCCGTGTCGCAATCCAAGGCTCATCCACTTGACCATATACTTGGCACACAGGCAACGGTGCGCGTGCTTCGCGTTCTCTCGCCCGGCGGAGAGCACGCGCCGCCGCGCATCGCACGTAATACCAAAGTGAGCCGTCCAGCTGTGCGCGAGGCGCTCATCCGCCTCGAGAAGGAGGGCGTCGTCGAGCGAGTTGGCGACGGCCGGAATGTGTTGTACAGACTTTCATCAGATCACCCATTGGCTAAACGTATTGTGAAACTCTTCAAGACCGAAGCAAAACGAAGTGTCATTGCTGGACTGTTGCTGCTCTGCGCTTCACCGTGCGCCTCGTCGTTGCTGCACGTGCAGCTGCATGCGCAGGCGGTAACCAACGCGCCGGCCGATCTCATCGTCACCGGCGGACACATCTACACCGTTGACGACACGCGGCCGGCCGCACAGGCGTTCGCTGTTCGTAACGGCGAGTTCGAGTTCGTCGGGTCGGAGCACGAAGCGATGGCGCTCAAAGGTCCCAACACGCGCGTCCTCGAACTTCGCGGCGCAACGGTCGTCCCTGGCCTCGCTGACGCGCACGGACACCTGACCGAGCTTGGAGAAACGCTGCACGAAGCAGATCTTTCTGGCAGTCTTTCGTACGATGAAGTAATCCAGCGTACTAGGGCACACGCCGCCACAGTGCCCAAGGGCGAATGGATACAGGGGCACGGCTGGGATCAGAACCGCTGGGCCTCAAAGCAGTTCCCGACGAGCGAAGCACTTACGCGCGCGTTCCCCGACAATCCGGTTGTCCTCGAGCGTATCGATGGGCACGCGCTGCTCGCGAACGCGCGCGCGATGCAGGCGGCCGGCGTCACGGCGGCCACCAAAGATCCGGTCGGCGGGCGAATCGTTCGTGACGCAAGTGGCAAGCCGACTGGTGTGTTCGTTGACAATGCGCAGGATGTCATCGGCCGCGCAGTGCCGCCTCCAACACCAGCGCAGCTGGAGCAGGCTATCTCGGCCGCAATCGCGGACGTGCACCGCTGGGGACTGACGTCGATTCACGATCCGGGTGAGCCACGCAGGATCATCGACGTCATGGAATCGATGGCGCAGAAGGGCAACTTCGATCTTCGCGGATACATCCTCATTGGCGACAACGCGGCGGATATTGCGCACTATTACACAATCGGGCCTCGCAGTGAATTGTACGGCGGCCATCTCTGGGTCCGCGCGATCAAGCTCTACGCCGACGGTGCTCTCGGTTCGCGCGGCGCCGCGTTGCTGTCGCCGTATTCGGACGATCCCGGAAACACGGGACTTCTCGTCTCAACTGAAGCGCACCTGCAAGAAGTTGCGACATCAGCGCTCCGCCACGGATTTCAGGTCGCGACGCATGCGATCGGCGACCGCGGAAACCGCAACGCGCTGGACGCTTACGAGGGTGCACTCAAGGAAGTGCCCACCGCCGATCACAGGTTCCGCGTCGAGCACGCGCAGATTCTCGACCCCGCCGACATTCCTCGTTTCGCCGAGCTCGGTGTGATTCCGAGCATGCAGTCGAGCCACCAGACGAGCGACATGCGCTGGGCCGAAGACCGACTCGGACCATCGCGCATTCGCGGTGCTTATGCATGGCGATCGCTGCTCAACACGGGCGTGATATTGCCGAACGGTACAGATTTTCCGGTCGAGGAAGTAAATCCTCT
>JBDTIP010000140.1:0-8686 GCA_039936295.1 Gemmatimonadaceae bacterium | reverse complement strand
CGAGTTCCTCAAGGATCCGGCGAAGTTCACCAAGCTTGGCGGTCGTCTCCCCAAGGGCTGCCTGCTCGTCGGACCTCCCGGCACCGGCAAGACGCTTCTCGCGCGCGCGGTTGCGGGCGAGGCTGCGCGTCCATTCTTCTCGATGTCCGGTTCAGACTTCGTCGAGATGTTCGTCGGCGTCGGAGCCAGTCGCGTACGCGATCTCTTCGAGCAGGGCAAGGCTCACGCACCGTGCATCATCTTCATCGACGAGATCGACGCCGTTGGGCGTCATCGCGGCGCTGGGCTCGGCGGTGGCCACGACGAGCGTGAGCAGACCCTCAATCAGCTTCTCGTCGAGATGGACGGATTTGAATCCAACGAGGGCGTGATCCTCATTGCTGCCACCAACCGTCCGGACGTTCTCGATCCAGCGCTGCTGCGCCCGGGTCGCTTCGACCGACAGATCGTGGTCGATGCTCCAGATCTACGCGGTCGCGAGGGCATCCTCCGCGTCCACATGCGCAACAAGCCCGTTGCCGACGATGTCGACATCTTTACGCTTGCCCGTGGTACTCCAGGTATGTCTGGTGCCGACCTGGCCAACCTGATGAACGAAGGCGCGCTGCTCGCGGCACGTCGGAATCATGACAAGGTCTACATGGCCGATCTCGAAGACGCCAAGGACAAGGTCATGCTTGGCGCCGAACGAAAGTCGATGGTCATGAAGGATGCGGAGCGCAAGCTCACGGCGTACCACGAAGGCGGTCACGCAATCTGCGCGATCAAGGTCAAGGGTAACGACCCATTGCACAAGGTTACGATCGTGCCGCGCGGTCGCGCCCTCGGTCTGGCGTTCACGCTTCCCGAGGATGATCGCGTATCGATCACACGCGAGCAGCTGAAGGCCACGCTCGTCAAAGCCTATGGCGGACGCGCCGCCGAAGAGCTCGTTTTCGGCAAGGAGCACGTAACAACCGGTGCCGCCAGCGACATTCAGCAGGCGACCAGCATAGCACGCCGTTACGTATCGCAATGGGGATTGTCCGACGTCGTTGGCCCGATCCTGGTCGGCGATGACGAGCAGGAGCTGTTCCTCGGCCGCGAGATTCAAAGCCGCCGTCACATCTCGAGCCAGACAGCTCAGACTGTGGATGCGGAGATCTCCAAGGTGATACGCGAAGCTTACCAGCGCGCCACCGACGTGCTTACGGAGAACCTCGATCTGCTGCATTCGGTTGCAGCAGCGTTGCTTGAACGTGAGACGCTCACTGGCGCCGAGGTGCAGACGCTTGCGCGCGGGGAGGCGCTGCCTCCGCGTGCACCGTCACAGCTACCGCCGGCGCCTTCGGTTCCGGTTGCTGCGCCGCTTCCAAATCCCAAGCCAGCAAGGCCGCCATTGTTTGGCGGTCCCGAGGTAGCTCCTGCGTAGGCCGACGATAGTCGGTGTCCTGAACATTACCCCCGACAGCTTTAGCGACGGGGGTAATTTTTTGTCGTTCGGTGACGCCGTCGATCGTGCAGGTCGAATGATCGACGACGGCGCTGACGTAATCGAGTTGGGTGGCGAGTCCACGCGGCCCGGCGCTCAGTCAGTTCCCGCTGAGGAAGAGATTGCGCGAGTTATCCCCGTCCTCGAAGCGATTGTAAACGGATGGCCATCAGCTCGTGTCGCTGTGGATACGGTGAAGGGTTCCGTAGCCAAATCCGCGATTGCGGCTGGGGCGACCGTTGTGAACGACGTGTCCGCGCTGCGCCTCGACCCGAGCATAGCCGACCTCTGCGCGTCGTCAGGCTGCATGCTCATCCTCATGCATTCGCGCGGCGATGTGACGGATATGGCCGGCTATGCGCACGCAACTTACGAGAGCGGCGATGTTGTCGGCGCGGTCGCCGCCGAGCTGGGCGCGGCTGCGGACGTGGCCCTGCGCGCAGGGGTCTGCCGCGACAGAATCGTCCTGGATCCGGGTCTCGGATTCTCCAAGCGGACCGCGCAGTCGGTCCAGGCACTTGCAAATCTCCCGCGATTGGTCGAGCTTGGCTTTGCAGTGATGGTCGGTGCATCACGCAAGCGATTTATCGGAGAATTGACAGGCGTGAAAGAAGCTGCTGAGAGAGGAGCTGGAACCGTCGGGGCGAACGTTGCGGCGCTTACACTCGGCGCAACATGGTTTCGCGTGCACGATGTGCGAGAAAATCGTCACGCGCTCGACGCCGCCGCAGCGATTCTGGAAGCCCGCGCGTGACGTGGTTCGAGATCGTCATCGTCGCTGCGCTCATCGTGTTTCAGCCGGAGGTCCGGCTTCTCTTCTATCGGATCCGCCACCCACGGACCGTGCGGTTCCTGCGTCGCGTCCCGCGAGTCGAGGTCGCAGAGGAAGTGGTAGATGCGGTCGATCGGTTGAGCCGATCGTCACACGGTGCAATAATCGTCATCGAGCAGGAAATGTCACTCGCCGCGTACGCTGATACGGGCACAGAGCTCCAGGCGACCGCGTCTTCTGATCTCATCGTTACAATCTTCACGCCCTACACCCCGCTGCATGACGGTGCCGCACTCATCCGCGATAATGTGATCACCGCCGCAGCATGCATACTTCCCCTTTCTCAGTCGGCGCTCCCCGATCGCATGATGGGCACGCGGCATCGCGCCGCGCTCGGACTGAGTGAGGAAACCGACGCGTTGATCGTAGTGGTGAGCGAGGAGAACGCTTCGATATCTGTCGCACACAAGGGAACGCTATATCGATCCCTCACTACGTTGGAGCTTCGCGAGATCCTGGGCGGCCAGATGCCACGCAAGACTTCGGAGCACGTAGCCGCTAGCGAAATGTCGGTGTGACGACTCGCGAGTCGCACCTTCGCGGGTTCAGGCCGGACGTCGCGGCAGGGCTCACTCTGTTTGTGATTTACTCGGTCACGCTGGCACGCGGCATGACATACTGGGATGCCGGCGAGTTCCTCGCCGCCATCCATTCGCTTGGTATCCCGCACCCTCCGGGTACGCCGCTCTTTGTGCTGCTCGCACGAGTATGGAGCATGATCGCGGCTCCTGTAGTCGGTTTCACGATTGCCGTCAATGCGTTCTCGGCGTTGTGCACTGCTGGCGCGTTCGCACTCGTCGCCAACATCATGTGGAGATCGACACAGGATGCGGTAGCTGCCTTCGCCGCGGCGCTCACTGCGGGTTTGATGTCCACCGTGTGGATGAACGCCACGGAAACTGAAGTATACGCATGCTCGCTGCTCGGTGCGTTCGTAATCCTGTGGTGCGCGCGTCAGTATGCCATGACGACCGAGGGGCGGTGGGCCGTTCTTACCTTGTACACGTGCGGGCTAGCATGGGCACTGCATCTCACCGCTCTGCTTGCGGTTCCGGCCGCTTTCTACGCGCTGTATGCGGCGAAGCGCAAACCTCGGATCGGCGAGATCGCACTCGGCCTGCTGCTGTCGGTGCTTGGTGGTTCGGTCATCCTGTTCATGCTGCTCCGTGCGCAACATGATCCTGCGATCAATCAAGGAAACCCGTCAACGGTACGCGCGCTGATCGATGCCGTGCAGCGACACCAATACGACGTGGCGCCCCTCTGGCCGCGGCGCGCGCCGTTGTGGCTGCAATTCGGCAACGTCTTCGAGTATGCGGACTGGCAGGTTGCGCTCGGTCTCGGTCCCGATCCGGGCCCCACGATCGCGCGAACCTTCGCGACGCTCGTTTACGCCATACTAGGCATCGTTGGCTGTATCAGGCACCGTGCGCTCGATCGCTCGAGTTGGCGGACGTGGATGATTCTGTTCGTAACCACCAGCGTTGGCGTCGTTCTCTATCTCAATCTGTGGGCGGGCGCATCTTACGGCGCCGGGGTACTTCCTCCCGGTGCGCGGCACGAGGCGCGCGATCGGGACTACTTCTTCACATGGGCGTTCGTATGCTGGGGAGCGTGGGCTGGTTTTGGCGCGGTGCAGCTCGCGCGCTCGACCATTGCGCGCTGGAAGCTCACGGCGCCGCGAGCGATGTACGCTCTCGTGGTCGCTGTGACCGCCGCCGCGCTTCCAGTGGTGCTCAATTGGGGGCCAATCCACCAGGCGCGGAGCGTCGATCAGCGGCGCGATGAGGACGCGTCGATTACCCTCATTCGATCACTCCCGCGCCGTGCGGTGCTGTTGGCGGTCGGAGACAACGACACGTATCCGTTGTGGTATCTGCAGCAGGTGCTCGGCATGCGCAGGGACGTTACGGTCGTAACGGTCCCGTTATTGTCACCTCGGTGGTACCGCGCCGAGCTCATGCGACGGTATGACCTGCTCGATCCTGGTTATGCGTCGGTGTGGTACGGCACACAGGCCACGCTCCGCAACCTCCGCGCGCGCGCGGAAGCTCTGCATCGACCGGTTGTAGACTCACCCATGCAGTTGCACCCACTGCCGGCGAGCGCCGCTCCATGATCCCGGCGTACAGGTCTAGTTCGAGAACACGCTACCGTGCGGGACCGCTGTGCCGTTGAATCCGCCCGGCCAGCTTCTTCCACTCATCGAAACTCCGGGATGTGTGCTGTCGGCGTCGCGAAACTTCTGATCGATCGCAAGCGCTCCATTTCGCGGATCGAAGTTGATGACGAACAACCGGCTTCCATGACCGGCCGAGTTGAGCACGACGCGCCGACCGGCGCGATCGATCGCAACCCAGTGCGGGAATTCATCGTTCCCGAACATCACACGTGAAACCTCGCGCGGATGTGCAGGATCGCGGATGTCGAGTGCAACGAGCGCGTGACTCTGCGGAACCGTCTGGAGCCAGTAGTGGCTCGTCTGAATGGGAACCCCGCAATCGACACCCTTGAAACCGTACACGAACTTCGCAACCGGTTGGGGACTCGCTATGTCCTGTACGAGATAAAGCCCGCAGTTGAAGGTGTGGATGTAAACGCTGTGCCCATCTTCCAGCAAACGTGGCTCACCGGTGTACTTGTTCTCGTCGCCCCGCGGGCCCGGCGACAGCGCGACGCTGCGCAAAAGCTTGAGATCAGACAGACGCCAGAACTGCACCCACTCTGCCGTTGAAGCAGAATCGGCCAGGTTCATGTCAGTGGTGGTCGAGACGGCACGGTCCATCGCCGGCATCGGGAGAACGCTGTAAGGGTAGAGTAGCTTGTCGCGGACGACCGGGTCCACCGCACTTCGCTCCATTATTACACGCCCACGCTCGTTCATTTCGACAAGGCCACCGGTGACGTGCGGTGCTGTCGGGCTCTCCATCTTCATGTTTGGCATACCGCGCATGCCAGTAGCGGCGCTGTCGGATGGCATGCGCGTCTCATCGGCACGATACTGGAATGTGGCGAGCACGTTGCCGTTGGCGAGTCTGGCGAAGGTGTGCGGGTGACTGAAACCTCCGACGTCTCCAAATCCTGCCAGAACCCGTGGATGTCGCGGCTGGCTTACATCGAACAGCCACGTTCGGCCGAGGGTAAAGTCGTTGGCCAGAAGATGGCCATCTGCCGCCACCGTCGCCTCCGTGTGGTGCGGGGTACCGCTTGCGCCGGTGGCAACTGTTGCCAGTACGCGCCCGTAACTCGGTGACGCCGGATCAGCATCTATCACCGCTAGGAAATCGCTGCTCTTGCGCGCCGAGTCCCCGGCCCAGACAAACAGATACGAATTGGGCTGCGGTTTCGGCGAAGTCGGTATCCCGCCCGTTGGTAGCGTGGCGAGAATTACGCCAGCAAGGAGATTTTGCATGGCACTAATCATAGCGTTCCAGATGTCGGAGTGTTGCGCGAGCGCGGCGACGGCCATGCCGGAGCCGCGTGGGTGTCACCGCACGCAAACAAAACGGGGCCCGGTCGAGGACCGGGCCCCGTTCGTTAACGCTGGCGGTTTTCTAGTACCGGTAATGATCTGGCTTGTACGGCCCATTGAGGGGCACGCCGATGTAATCGGCCTGTTCCTTCGACAGCTTCGTCAGCCGGACGCCAAGCTTGTCGAGGTGCAGCCGCGCGACCTTTTCATCGAGGTGCTTTGGAAGAGTGTAGACCTTCCGTTCCAGATTTTGCGCGTTGGCGTGCAGTTCGAGTTGCGCCATGACTTGATTGCTGAACGACGCGGACATTACAAAGCTCGGGTGTCCGGTCGCACATCCGAGGTTGAGGAGGCGCCCTTCGGCGAGGATCATCACCGAGTGGCCGTCGGGGAAGACGAACTCATCGTACTGGGGCTTGATGTTGATGCGCTTGATACCCTTCTTCTTCAGCCCCGCCATGTCGATTTCGTTGTCGAAGTGGCCGATGTTCCCAACGATCGCCTTGTCCTTCATCTTCGCCATGTCGGCGACCGTGATGATGTTTTTGTTACCGGTCGCTGTGATGAAGATGTCTGCGCTCGACACGACCTGATCCAGCGTTGTCACTTGATACCCTTCCATTGCGGCTTGCAGCGCACAGATTGGATCGATCTCGGCGATGATGACGCGCGCGCCCTGGCCTCGCAGCGATTGCGCGCATCCTTTGCCGACGTCGCCATAGCCGAAGACCACTGCGACTTTGCCAGCGAGCATTACATCGCTCGCTCGCAATATTCCGTCAGTGAGCGAGTGCCTGCATCCGTACAGATTGTCGAACTTGCTCTTGGTGACCGAGTCATTCACGTTGATTGCCGGGAAGCGAAGTGTGCCTGCCTTCATCATCTCGTACAACCTGTGTACACCAGTTGTCGTCTCTTCCGAAACACCGCGGATGTCGGCCGCGACTCCAGTCCACCGATCTGGATTCCGATTGGCTTCCGCGCGCAAAAGGTCGAGAATCACGCCCCATTCTTCCGAATCCGTCGCGGGATTGAACGCGGGGATTTTGCCAGTCGCCTCATAGTCAGCACCGCGATGTACGAGCAGTGTTGCGTCGCCGCCATCATCCAGCAGCAGATTGGGGCCGCCGCCGTCGGGCCACATGAGCGCCTGCTCAGTGCACCACCAGTATTCCTCGAGCGTCTCACCCTTCCACGCATAAACGGCAATGCCCCTTGGATTGGCTGTCGTTCCGTTCCTTCCGACCGCGACCGCCGCGGCCGCGTGGTCCTGCGTCGAGAATATGTTGCAGCTCACCCAGCGCACGTCCGCGCCGAGATCGGTAAGCGTCTCGATCAACACCGCCGTCTGAACGGTCATGTGCAACGAGCCCATTATGCGCGCGCCAGCTAGCGGCTTCTTCCCCTTGTATTCCGCACGAAGCGCCATGAGGCCCGGCATTTCCTGTTCAGCCAGCCGGATTTCCTTGCGGCCGAACTCGGCTAGCGAAATGTCCGCGACCTTGAACGGTGGACGATCGACGGTGGCGTGTTTTTTTGTTGCGCTGCGTGGTTTTGTCGTAGTAGCCATTGCTATCTCAGATGTGTTGTGTATCGGCGGATTTGCCGCCGGCTTTGGGTTTGGATGACCGCGAAGCTCGGCCGGTAGGCTGCGCGGGATTACGCAGCGGATCTTTTGCGGATCGTGACTTCGGCTTCAGCGTCGGCGTGGTTGCCGGTCGCCGCGCTGATGCGGCAAACAGGGTCGGCCCCTTGGCCACTGGATCCGCGGGAAGGGGGTGGTAGCGCAGGTCGTGCAACCCTGCTTGTTCAGCCCATCGCGCCAATTCGTCCGCGCCAAAACCCTGCCAGACGTGGCCCATGATGTTGCGGAACTCTGAACGCTCGTGGGGCATCATGTCCACCACCAGCACGCGGCCGTCCGGTCGCAGCACGCGGTGCACTTCTGCGAGCACCTCAGCCGGGTCCGCCGTGTAATGCAGAACCAGAAATATCAGTGCCGCATCGAGCGACTCGTCGTCGATGGGAAGCGCACCGAGATCGCCCTCCCGCACCGATACATTATCGTGGCTCTTTAGACGCTTGCGCGCAGCAGCGAGCATCGCCGGCGATTCGTCCACAGCCACTACCTGTGCCACAAATGGCGCGAGCATCTCGGAGACCTGTCCCGTACCGCAGCCCAGATCAGCGACCGACCAGTTCTCGTCCAGCAGCCCGAGGAGACCAACCAGGTCGGCGCGCGTGCCGAACAGATCTTCCCGCAGCCGATCCCACTGTCCGGCCGCCGTGGAGAAGAACTCCTGCGACGCGCTACGCCGCTCCGCAAGCACGGAACGAAGCCGCTGGGTGTCATTTTGCGCAGAGGGCGCGGCGCTTACCTGTTCGCGCACGAGAGTCCAGAGCCGTCGTCCAGAAGGGTCGAGCCGGTCGGCCAGTGCGCGATAGCGCCGACTGGTCCCGTCCGCGCGCGACGTGACCCAGCCGCCATCGCCCAGTAACTTGAGGTGCCGACTGACGGTGGACTGTGGCAGCTGCGTCACGGCACACAGCTCGGTCACAGTAAGCTCGTGCCTGTCGAGCAGTGCCAGGAGCCGGCTCCGCGTAGGGTCCGACAGCGCCGTCAGACGATCAAAAATACTCGGTGTCGATCCGTTCATCCGGATGGAAAGATATACACTCAGATACCGCAAATGAAGGGGCGGCGTCACGGCGTTCGGCTGCCGGTAACCGTTCCGCGTTCAGTCGGGATACGGTCACATACCGGCCGTCCCGAAAGTTGCCTTGGGTTAAATTTGATGGCTATGCATTTTTCGAATCTCCCCGGGCGGGTAGCGGAGATCCGTGGTCAGCTGGCGGCGGCCGCAGCACGCGGAGGACACGGGCAATCGGTCAGGTTGATTGCGGTGACCAA
>JBDTIP010000139.1:0-7315 GCA_039936295.1 Gemmatimonadaceae bacterium | reverse complement strand
CCGCGACGATGAAGGATGTCCATCACCTGTCGCTCACGCCTCGAGAAGGCTGGTGCGTCAGGCGGCTCGGGATCGCGCTTGGTGGAACGACTGGCTCGCATGGCTACCTGGCCTCGGCTCGTTGGTGCTGGAAATTCATTCATGGTGAATTTTCAACACCGTCCGACCATTGTCAAGGGTCAGATCCGCGCGGCGACATCGGCCTCGAGTGCCAGCAGCTGAATCGGCCGCTGCACGTCTTCTGGTGGTCTCAAAACGCCAGGAACGCCGGACTCGTCCCTGACGCCGCGTACCTCGTTCGCCCGGATGGTTACATTGCGCTTCCCGACAGCGGCGCTAAATCAAACGCGTTGCGTCGGTACTTTGCCGAACACTACGTAAATGGCAACCGACTTGGAGATTCAGCAAAGACATGAGTGGCTCTTTGGCTGGGATACCACTCCCGGCATTGTGTCGGTGTACGCGACAAATGACGGACGCGCGACTGTTTGGCGGCGCGTGGGCGAGTCCAACGCTCTTGTCAGGGAACAGGAACGCTTCCGCCCATGGCTCGTTCTCGAGCACATCGAGGACCTCGATCATCTCGGACCGTTAAGCACGGATGACGATCCGGATGCGCGCTTTCGCCACCGTGAACTCGATGGTCCTGGCGCACTTCGCCATTTCGTAAGCGCCACTGACGGCAGAGTGCTGGCGGCCGCCGTTCTCGACGGCGCGTCGAAGCGCCTTGGCACGAGGCTGACCCACCTCTCAGAGCTCGGCAACGAGAGCGTCCTGTCGCTGCCCCCGGATGAACAGTATCTGGTGGCAACCGGACGCTCATACTTCCGCGATCTTCTGTTCGATCAATTGCACCGGCTGCAATTCGATCTCGAGACAACCGGACTCGATGCACGCACCAACCGCATCTTCATGATCTCAATCCGGTATCACGACGGCGCGACCGACGTACTCGAAGCCTCTGGCGGAAGCTCGGCCGCCGAGGCTGCGTTGCTTCGCCGATTGATCGATTGCGTGAACCGCGATGATCCGGATGTGATCGAGAATCACAATCTCCACGGATTCGATCTTCCCTTCCTCGCCCATCGCGCTCACGTGCTCGGTGTGAAGATGACCCTCGGTCGTGTTCCGGGTGCACAGCTGGGACGGCGCGCGGCGCGGCGCGGCGCTCCATCCGCCACCCTCGGCGACAGACGACGCGTCCGCTTCGTTGCGCCGGGCCGTGAGTTGATCGATACGCTGGATGCAGTGCGACGTCATGATTTTTCCACCCGCGAATTCCCGAGCCACGGCCTGAAGGCTGTCGTGAAACATCTCGGTATCGCCTCGCCCGATCGCGAGTACATCCGCGGCGATCGGATATACTCGACGTTCCGCACGGACCCCGATCGCGTCCGGCGTTACGCCACCGATGACGTAGAAGAAGTGGCCGCCTTGTCGCGTCTGCTTGGCGGCGCCGCGTTCGCGCTCGCACAGATCGCACCGCGGCGCTACGAACGAGTGGCCGACGCCGGAGCAGCGACCGGGATCATCGATCCGTTGATCATACGGGCTTACCTGCGCGCCGATGCCGCACTCCCGGCGCACAGGGAGAGCGACGGCACGCCACATAGCGGCGCGGCGCTGCATCTATTTGCGGCCGGTGTTGCACACCGCGTCGTCAAGGCCGACGTGGCAAGCCTGTACCCGTCGCTCATGCGCTCGTATCGCATCGGACCATCGCGTGATCGGCTTGGAGTACTGCTCGAATTGGTAGATGGCCTGGTCGAACGACGCCTCGCCGCAAAAGCCGCAGCTCGCACCGAGGCCATAGGTTCGCCGGCTCGCTACGCCCACGAAGCGATGTCGGCCGCGCTCAAGATCGTAGTCAATTCCGCATACGGCTATCTCGCTGCTGGTGGCCTCACGCGCTTCGCCGATGTTCACGCGGCTAACGAAGTGACGCGCCGAGGTCGCGAGGTGCTCGCGCTGATGTGCAGTGAGCTGGAGCGCCGCGGCGTGACTCTTCTCGAGGCTGACACGGACGGCGTCTACTTCGCCGTTCCGGCCGCATGGACGGACGCCGACGAACAGAGTGTCGTTGCCGACGTGGCGAAAATGTTACCACCACTCGTGCAGCTCGAGTTCGAGGGCCGATACGCTTCGATGCTGTCGCATGAGCCAAAGAATTACGCGTTGCTGCGGTACGATGGCACTCTTGTGCTGCGCGGCGTCGCATTCCGATCCAGTCGCTCAGAGCCATTCGGGGAGCGGTTTCTGCGCAACGCCATAAGGAGCCTTCTGATCGGTGACGTGATTGGCGTTCGCAACATCTATCTCACGACCATCGCCGAACTGCGCGCGCGCTGTGTCACCACATTCGATGTGTCATCCCGTGTCCGCCTCACCAAGTCGCCGCAGGAGTATCTCGCGACGCGCGCAAAGCGCCGAGAGTTGTCGTACGAGGCGTTGTTGAGTGCCGACGTGACAAAGTGGACCGCGGGCGACCACATCCGAGTTTATCGCAAACAGAACGGCGAAGGTGGAGTCGTCGAGTCGCCGGATGACAACAAGGCAGTGGCCGCCGCGCGTGACTATGACCCGGAGCATTATGTTCGGCTCCTCCGCACCGGCTACGCCACACGACTTGCGCGCGCGTTCAGCGCGCTCGACTTCGCGGTGGCGTTTGCGGATCCGGATCAGGTCTCGCTTTTCGATCCTTCACTCGACACGATACGTCCAGTCCTGACACTGCTGGAATCCGTCACTCGTCGTTGATACTCTCCCCCCAACGGTCCTGGCAGCGACTCGGCAGCCGGCAGGTACAACGTAAACGTGGAACCCTCACCAACCTGGCTCGCAACCGTGATCTCCCCACGCATCTGGTGCGCCAGCTGGCGGCTTATCGCCAAACCCAATCCCGTCCCGGCCTGCTCGCGCGTGTACGGATTCCCGTTTACGCTCCCCGCCTGAACGAATGCCTCGAAAATTCGCTCGTATTGGTCCACCGGAAGGCCCACCCCGGTGTCCCCCACCCGGAATGCCAGGTGCCGACCGTGCCAGCGGCGTGTCCCTCCGGACGGCGGGTCGTCCACGACGGCGCAGCGCACGGACACAGACCCACCTTTGCCCGTGAACTTCACCGCGTTCGCCAGGAGGTTCACTAGTATCTGCCGCACCCGGTCTTCGTCGCCCAGGTAAAGCGCGCTGCACGCACCTTCGCATCGATCATCCATCCGCACGCCCTTCGCCGCCGCCTGCAGCCCCACCAATTCCAGCGACGCATTCACCGCCTCGCCGGCCACACATTCGCGAATCTCAACGCGCATGGTGCCCGACTCGATCTTCGCCAAATCCAGCACCTCGTTGACCAGACTCAAAAGATGCGCAGTGCTGGCGCGAATTCGCTCGACCTGAGCCTTCTGCTCCTCCGTCAGCGGCCCGGCCAATTCGAGCGCGAGCAGTTCCGAATAGCCCAGTACCGCGTTGATTGGAGTCCTGATCTCGTGCGACATCGTAGCGAGAAAATTGCTCTTCGCTGTGCTCGCCAGCGCGGCACGCGCCGTCGCGCTTTCGGCAACGACGCGCGCGTTGCGCGCATCGCGGAACAATCGCGCGTTGTCGATTGCGGTCGCGGCTCGCACCGCGAGGTCGCTCGCCAAAGCAACATCATCCTTGCCGTAACTACGCCCCGAATCGCCCATCACCAGCGTCAACACGCCGAGGTTGCTGCCGCGAGCGATGAGCGGGACCATTATTACGGAAGAGAACTTGAGGGCTTGCAGAGCTGCGAGATGCTCCGGACTTCGCGCGGCGCGAGAGAGCATGTCATCCGCAAGCACCGGTATGAATTGCGCCGAGCCGTCACGCATCACAGCCGCCATGCCCGCGTGCGAGTTCCAATCAGTCGGAAACCGCTCCTCCAGCGTGAGACCCAATGCCTTCTTGTTCGGATCGGTGTGCGCTACCGCAAGCCGTGTCATCTTCGGCGGCCACACAGTCGACGATGGATCATCGACTATGTCCACTGCGCACCAGTCGCCAAGCACGGGAACCGCTGCCTCGACCAGTGAACCGAGTGTCCCCTCGTATTCCAGCGACGACGTCAATATGCGACTGGCATCAGCAAGAAAGCCGCTTCGCGCCGCCTGCCGGTCCATCGCATCGTATAAACGCGCGCGCTCCAGCGCCTGTGCGCATTGCTCCGCAATGGTCCTGAGAAATGTCTCGGCTGATTCATCAAAATCCTGTACGTCACTGAAGCTGAGCGCGATCGCGGCAATCGATTCCCCATTCACGATCACTGGCAGCGCCGCGAATCCTTCATACCCGAGCGGCGGCACCGAGGGGTAGCGCTCTCGCACGGCTTTACTGGAGCTGATGAGCACCGGACTCTTGTTAAGCACCGCATCCGCCAGCGGCCGGCCGCCCTGGATGGCAAACCGGCGGTATTCGGCGGTAAGCTCGGCGGTGAATCCGCGCGTTCGGATCACTTCGAACTCGCGGCCGCCAATCGTGCGACTACTACTGCCATCCTGCACCAGCGCGAGTGACCCTGCGGCCGCACCGGCGGCTTCCATTCCCGATGCGAGAATGAGGTCCGCCACCTCGGAAGTACCAACAGCACTGTTAAGACGAGTAGACAAACCGAGCAACCGACGCGCCCGCTCGGCAGCGAGCGACGCCAGCACCGCCCTGCCGCCAGCCTCCTGGCTTGTCTGCGCAAGATCTTCGGACAGTGCCTGCGCCTCTTCCACCTGCTGCGCCAGCAACACGGTCTGCGCCTCGAGGCGACGGTTGACAGTGGCAAATGCATCTTCAGCCGCTACTCGATCCGACACGTCACGCAAGAAACCCGAGAATAGACGTCGTCCGCCGGATTGGAACTCTCCGAACGAGATCTCTACCGGAATTTCAGCGCCGGATTTTGACACGATCGGAACTCGAAGACGCTGCCAGGAGATCCGCCGCTCCCCGGTCGCGACATAGCTCTCGATTCCGTGAGTGTGGCGCTGCCGGAGCTCTTCGGGAATCAGCAGTAGCAGCGATTGGCCAACCAGCTCTGCCGATCCGTAACCGAATACCCGTTCCGACGCCGGGTTGGCATACAGGATTGTGCCGCCCTCGTCGATCGTAAGAATCGGATCGGGTGAGCTCTCAGCCAGAACCAGTTGCTCAGCGGTAGGGGTGAAGCGCTTCAGTTCGGCCATGACGACAAATCTATGATGTCGGGAAGCCTTTCCGACACCGTGAGACACGGCTACCACGCGCCGTGACCGGCAGCCCCGATTGACGCGATGGCCCGTTGGTTGCCATACGACGGGCGTAGGCGCCAGACGCCCACCGCAACCTCTTCAAGAGCTAGGTGACCGCTCCAACTCCGTGACTCCTCAACCCACGTCAGACGGGCTCCCCGTCCACGACGACCGGCCCTGGCCGCAAATCCATTCTCTAGTGGACTCCCACGCCGCCGGTCAACCGTTTGAAGAAGAGTTCGCTGAACTGCTTCAGTCGTCCGGGATGTCCCAGGCACTCAGCGCCCTCAACTCCCGAACGAGATTCCGGTTTACTGGGCTTTATCGCGTCGAGCCGCCGAGTCTTCGCAACGAATACCTCTTCGACCGCGAGAATCCATCGCTCTCGCTTGGCGGCGAGGTGACGCCGCTGAGTAACACGTATTGCGGAATAGTTGCAGCGACCAAGCAACCGTTTGTCGCCGACGACGCCCCGCATGACGCTCGGCTCGTAGCGCACCCGGCCCGCGAATCCGTCGTCTCCTACGCCGGTGTGCCCGTGCGCACCGCGGATGGGCGGATATTTGGGACGCTTTGCCACTTCGACCTTCGGCCGCGCATACTTCCGCCCGACGAGCTCGCGATTCTTGAGGCTGTCTCCACTGTCCTATCCAACTGGCTGGCCCGCAGTTAGCCGGTAACACGGTGCATCGCCTCGATGTTCGACTCGACGATGAACTCAAAAATCTCGCGCGCCGATTTGGCCGAGATCGTGCGCGCCGCTGGAAGAATCCGCCCCGGTATCCTGACTCCGGCCATGTTTGCCCTTACCCCCTGGGTCACGTACGTAGGCGCATCCGGCGGAATTCCTGAGACATCGTCACGCCCGAGTACTACGATGCGAAGATTGTCAATTCCGTCGACCTCGGCAAAAAACTCACGAATCATATCGCCGAATTCCGGAGTCGCGACCACTACGTACACCGGTCGGCGCAGCAACATCGCCCACTCGCCGACCACCAAATCCGGCCGCACTTCCACAACCTTTACGGGCTTCTTCAATTCCGCGCCGAGTGCGCGCATTCGGTCAGCGTGCGCGGCCGTCGTAACGATTATGTCCGCCCGGCGCAGCGGAAGCGGTAGTCGCCCATCCGTCAGCTCCGACACCGCGACGGTATCCGCTTCCAGGCCGAAATCATCGTGGAGCTCACGACACAAACCGTAGAGCTGGTCTTTGGTTGACGCAACCACGGCGGCGCGCAAGCGCAATGTCTCGGTGCAGCGACGCAACCATTCATATAGTTCCGTCGCAGGAATCTCGCGCGCGAGCCCCTCGGTGAGAATGTCCGTGATCCACGCTGCTGGAATCGGCGGAAGTCCGTCATGTCCGTGCCGATCGGCCACGTAGACACCGCCGCGCGGACGCATCTCAACGAGTTTTTCCTTCGCCAGTGCGCGGTACGCAGCGTGGATCATGCGATGGTCCACGTCGAATTCCGGCGCCAGCTCCCGGCCGCTCGGCAGCCGGTCTCCCTGAACCAGTGACCCAGCCTCGAGGCCACGCAGTATGCGGCCACGAAGGGCTTCTACGATTTCCTCCAGGCGATCGGCCAATGTGGCTCGTGGGAAAGAGGTGAGAAACAGCCTGAAATGAAGCGGTCGGGCGTGTGTTTGGGTAGCCGGCAGCGTGCTCAGGAAAGCCACGCTGAAAGGCCCACCTCCCCAATCAAACTAACCGCCTCGCCGGCAATTTACCGAGACTCTGAATCCATTTTACAGATCAGTTGCGTATTGAGTTATAATCTGATACATGGAACCTGAGCAGTTTGGCTCGGACTCTGCATCTGGTGCTTTTGCGCATGCCGGCGGGTCTTCCCCGGCAGCACAACGATTCGCTTCGCCCGGCCGGAGCGCGTTTCAGGAACCAGCCGGCGTGGAGGGTGGCTAGATGTCTGATAGCGGCAGGTCTTTCGTCGTAAGCAGTACCGAACAGCTCTGGAAAGCTTCGACCCGTCGCAGCTTCCTAAAGATGCTCGGAGTCGGCGGCACAATCGTTCTTGCACCAGGCCTTTTTGAGGCTTGCGATGCTTATACGCCCATCA
>JBDTIP010000138.1:0-16118 GCA_039936295.1 Gemmatimonadaceae bacterium | reverse complement strand
GCCTTGGTCGCCGTGACGATGCCGTTGGCAACATCATCGGTGCGCGTAATGCCGCCGAAGATATTGAACAGAATGGCCTTGACGTTCGAATCGCTCGTGATGATGCGTAATGCATTCACCACCTTCTCCGGATTACTCGAACCACCGATGTCGAGGAAGTTGGCGGGATCTCCGCCGTAATACTTCACGAGGTCCATCGTGGCCATCGCGAGGCCGGCACCGTTCACGACGCAACCGACATTTCCGTCGAGCTTGATGAACGTCAGGTTCGCCTCGCGCGCGGCAACCTCACTCGGAGCCTCCGACGATTCATCGCGTAGAGCCGCGATGCTCGGCCGGCGATCGAGCTCGTTGTCGTCGATCACCATCTTCGCATCCAACGCGAGTACTTCGCCCGCTGGAGTCGTCACGAGTGGATTGATCTCCGCGAGCGATGCGCCACTATCCATGAATGCGTGATACAGGTCCTGCATGATCTTCGCTGCAGCGCGCACCTGTTTGATGTCGCTGTACAGGAAAAATCCAAGCTCCATCGCCTGATATCCGCGCAGTCCGTAGCGCGAGTCTATTGGCAGGCGCATGATCTTTTCCGGAGTCGTCGCGGCGACCTCCTCAATGTCGATTCCGCCAGCGGGACTGACCATGAAGACCGGCTTCTTTGACACGCGATCGAGAATGATTCCAGCGTATGCTTCGGTGGCGATGTCCGCCGCCGGCGTGACGAGGGCCTTCTCGACGGGAATGCCCTTGATGGACATGCCGATGATTCGTGAAGCGACATCCCTGGCTTCAGCGGGTGTCTTGGCAAGCTTGACACCGCCAGCCTTGCCGCGGCCGCCGGCGTGCACCTGTGCCTTGACTACGACAGTGCCGCCGAAGCGGCGGGCAATCTCTTCTGCCTCTTCCGGCGTGGTGGCTACATCGCCCGGCGGGATTGGCACCCCGTACGAGCGAAAGATTTCTTTCGCCTGATATTCGTGGATATTCAATGTGGCTCCGGTAAATAACTCATCTATGCGGGAACGATCTCGGTCCCCGTCCTTCCCGCGACGGCATCGCTGCCACGCGAAAGCTCTGTAATAATGGCACGGCCGCCCGTTTGGCGCACATATTTCGCCGCCGCGCGCACCTTGGGCGCCATGCTGCCTTCGCCTAACGCTCTCTGCTTATCCAGAGATGCAACTTCGTCCAGTGTCAGTCTCGCGAGTGGGCGCTGGGAAGGTGTCCCCCAATCTGCGTAGACGGCGTCAACGTCGGTGAGAATCATAAACAGATCGGCGCCAATATCAGCTGCGAGTACAGCTGCCGCGAGGTCCTTGTCGATCACGCAGTCCACTCCTTCGAGGCCGCCGCCGCCGCTGGCGTCACGGTAGACCGGTATGCCTCCGCCACCACATGCGACGACTATTACGCCCTCGTCGAGCAGCGAGTGGATGACTGCCTGCTCGTGAATCTCCAGCGGCATCGGACTACCGACGACTCGCCGCGTCCGTCCGTTGCCGTCCCTCCCAGTTTTCACGCCGCGCGCAGCGAGATCCGCGGCGCGCTCCGCCGACAGCTCGTGCCCCACGAACTTCGACGGGTTGGCAAGCGCTGGATCCTTCTCGCTCACGACGACCTGCGTCAGCACGGTCACGACGCGGCGCTCACTACCCGCAGCGCGGAGCGCATTCTCGAGCGACTGCTGAATCATGTAACCGATCGTTCCGGCGGTTGCGGCTACGAGAACGCCGAGCGGCAGGGGCTCGACAGCGGTCCGAGCCTCCTCGTTGCGCACGATCTCGTCGCCCACCTGTGGTCCGTTGCCGTGAACGATGCATACACTCCACCCGCTCGATGCAAGCGCGACGATCGGCTGCAGGCTCTCGCGCGTGTGCCGAAACTGATCGAATATCGTCGATCGTTCGCCCGCGGGTGATAACGCGTTACCACCTAGCGCGATGACCGCGGTCTTGTGTATGGTCCTTGTCACGGGTGCCCTTTGATTACAATACCGAGCGAATCGAACGCGGATCCAAATGCGCGGAGGTTGCCCGAATCGAGCGACGCGCGCATTCGGTTATAGATTCGCGCAACGTTCTGACGAAATTGCTGATCAACCGGGGTCGCTCCAGCCTGCGGCGTGGGCGGAACCGGCGGTGGTGACAGCAGCTCTGCCGGGACAGACGACTTCAGGTAGCGCCCTGGATGGCTCGTGAACCATGCCCGCGCGATCGGGTCGAGCACCGAATCAGGTACCACAATAGTGGCGGCGGTTCCGCCGCTCACGTACGCTGTGGCGACGTGATGGCTGTACGTCACGAGTTCTCCGAACTTCCGTCGCGGCGCGCTCAGCGGATACGTTTCGCTAACCGCGTAGAGATCGATGATCCACAGTATCCCACGTGCGGTCGGAATCGCTCCGGTGGTTCCAGACAATGCGAAGACTGGTGCGAGCTCGCCGACTCTCTGGCGAACGTCGCGCTCGCGAACGAAGGCGTCGGTCGATGGAAAGTCGTCGGACATCAGGCGCGGGTTCTGCTCGGACCAGGCGTGCATCAGTCGCGCGAGACCGTAGCCGATGCGTGGAGCAACAATGGCGTGCTGCGCGTCAGGCGCAACGGCGACGCCGAGTGCGTTGGGATATACAATGTCGGGCAGTCCGCCTCGGACGCGAAGCTGTCCGGCATTAGCCATCAGCGTTGAGTCCGCGAGATATCGAAGCGATGCCGGATACGGCTCACGCGGAAAGGCGCGCGCTTCGAAATCAGCCCGCGTCTCGATGTACGGCTCCAGGCGTGAGGCATTGGCTGACGCGCTCGCGTCGCGTGCCGAGATCCACGGTCCGAGGATCTGTACGGCAATCGTACCGAGGATTACAACACTGACGCTCGCCAATGCAGTCGTCGTCTGGCCCATCCATCCCGCGACCAGTAGAACGACTGCCGCTCCAATTGCGACGAGAGACAATGCCAGTGCGGCCGGAACGAGCCACATGTGGTCGATACGCGTGAACAACCCGTCGGCGCCACTGCCATGAATGAGCTCACGAAAGGCGTCGAGTCGAAATCCCCACGCTGCGAACAACAACAGGATTGCGCCGAGGGCGCTCATATGTCGTCGCGCGTATGGTGTGACGTGAATCCCTTTACCGTCCCAGCTCAGGCTCGGCGTGAGCGCGTACAGTGCGACGACCAGGATTGCGGTGATGGTGAAGAGCGTGATCAACCACTGGTATGCAGCTATCTCCATCGGAAGCCAGCTGACGAAGTGGCTGAGATCGAGCGTGAAGTAGGGATCAGCTTCGGCGAAGACGATGTCGGAACGCCACAGCGCAACCGTCGTCCATGACGGCAGGGCGGCGAGGCTTACTACAGCGACACCGACGCTCATTGCCGCCGTGATGAGGCGCAATCGTGCCGATGGGACCTCCTCGCCAAACTCCACGTTGCCGAGACGTTTTGGCACTATGAGCGCAACGACCGACTTCCGCACAGCGGAGACGTTGGGCCACGTGAAAGCGATGCCGACTACAAGCGCGACGCCGAACAGCCACACGGCGCTCGAAACGTGCGACTGCCACACGGACAGTGCACCGAGATTGGCGAACCACTCGCGGTCGGAATAGAACACAGCGGCCGCCCGACCGAGCAGGAGGATTGCTGCGGCCACAGCTATCGCGGCGGTCAACCGCTGGCCGCGCGTCACGTCAGGTCTTCACACCGTGTTGCGCGAGCCATCCCCCGACTTCAGATCGGATAGCCTCGAGGTCCGCCTGCGAGCGCGCCTCGAACCGAAGCACCAGAACCGGCTGCGTGTTGGACGCGCGAATGAGCCCCCAGCCACCGGGATACTGGATGCGCACGCCGTCGACGTCGATTGTCTGGTACCTGCCGCCGAAATATTTGACGGCTTCAGCGACGATACCAAATTTCCGGTCATCTGGGCAGTCGACGCGAATCTCGGGCGTGGATATAAAGCGGGGCACGTCAGCGAGCAATTGTTGAACCGACATTCCTGAGTCGGCAACTATCCGAAGAAGCCGCGCGGCTCCGTAGAGCGCGTCATCAAACCCGTACCAGCCGTCGCCGAAATACATGTGGCCGGACATCTCGCCGGCGAGCGGGGCGTTCATTTCGTGCATCTTTTCTTCGATCAGCGAGTGTCCGGTCTTCCACATGACTGGTACGCCGCCCGCTTTTGCGATCGCGTCCGGGAGAGCCTGGGAGCACTTGACATCAAAGATTATCGGTGCGCCCTTGACGCGTGTCAGGACGTCCCGGGCGTACAGCAGCAGCAAGTAATCTCCCCAGATGATGCCGCCGTTGCTCTCAATTACGCCGATCCTGTCGGCGTCGCCGTCGAAAGCAACGCCAAGGTCGTAGCCGCCCTTGCTTACCTCGCCGATGATGTCGTGGAGATTCTCGACGACGGTCGGGTCGGCGTGGTGGTTGGGAAATGTGCCGTCACTCTCGCAGAACATGCACGTGACATCAACACCGATTCTGGCGAACAAGCGCGGCGCCACGAGTGCACCAGCACCGTTGCCTGCGTCGGCAACGATTCGAAGCGGGCGCGAGATAGTGCCAACCCGCGAGGCAACGTCGTCGATGTAACGGTCGATCACCGCCTCGTCGCGTACGCTTCCCTGCCCGTTCGGGAACGAGCCGCTCATCGCCAGCTGGTATATCTCCTGGATATCGCTGCCGTATATTGACGCTTTCTGAACGCCGAGCTTGAAACCGTTGTACTCCGGAGGATTGTGCGACCCCGTAATCTGAATACCGGCGACGACATCAAGGTTGTGCTGCGCCCAGTATGCTACTGGCGTCGGAACGACGCCGATGTCGACTACATCAACGCCAGCGGCGATCAATCCTTCGAGCAGGGAGTCGTGCAGCGCATTTCCACTGGGTCTGTTGTCGCGGCCAACAACGATCGCACCGCGTATGCCGCGCAGATCGAGGAACGAGGCAAACGCTCCGCCAACCGCGCGTGCAACATCAGGCGTCAGGTCCTTGCCGGTAATCCCACGGATGTCGTACTCGCGAAAAATGTCGCGGGTCAGGTTCACCGCCGATAGACCTGCGACATCTGCGGTGCTGGTGAGTGCAGAGGCGCGCTCCCCCGCTGAGTGAGGCTCACGAGGGCGCTGGGGTACACTCCCAGCGCGAGCAAGATTACCGTGGACAGGCCGATCACCCACTTCGTAGCCGAACCGACTGTGCGCGAGTCGGCGACGTTGGCTATCTCGCCACGCGGCTTCATGAACATCACCAGTACGACGTACATATAGTAGCCCGCCGATATCACGCTGGTGAGAACCAGTAGTACAACCAGCCGCACCTGCGGCTCTGGTGCTTGCAGTGCGGCCTGGATGACATACCACTTGGCGAAGAAGCCCGCCCCGCCAAAGATCGGGAAACCGAGCAGCGACAGCATACAGACCGCCATCGCTACGGAGAGCCACGGCCGCACAGTCCACAGGCCGGCGTAATCGTCGACGTTGAGATACGGTTCGCCGGCCTGTCCGAGTGCGACAATAACTCCGAATGCCCCGAACGTGGCGAGTGTATATGCCACGATGTAGAAGAGAAATGCAGAGCTTCCCAACGACTGTCCTGCGCTCAGCACGACGAGAATGTAGCCAGCGTGGGCAATGCTGGAGTATGCCAACAGGCGCTTGATGTCCTTTGAAGCGAGCGCTATCACATTGCCAACGACCATCGTGATCGCAGCGAGCCACCAGATCGCAACATGCCACGTCGGAATCTCACTCCCGAACGCCTCCAGAAATATTCGAAGGAACGCGGCGAATGCAGCCGCCTTGACCGCGGCTGCCATGTACGCCGTGATCGGCGTCGGAGCACCTTCGTACACGTCGGGCGCCCACATGTGAAACGGCGCAAGCGCGACCTTGAATGCGAATCCGATAAGCATCAGTCCGATGCCAACGAGGAGCATCGGAGCAGACATCACCTCATGCGCGGCAATCCGCGAACCAATGAGAGTGAGATTTGTAGTACCGGTCGCGCCATACACCAGCGCAATTCCATAAAGCAGGAATCCAGTCGAGAAGGCGCCGAGCAGGAAGTACTTGATGGCGCCTTCCGCGGATTTTTCACTGCGCCTGTTCATTCCCGCGAGAATGTAGACCGCGATCGACATCAGCTCGATGCCGAGGAAAACGATGGTCAGATCGCGAGCGGCGGCCAGGATCATCATGCCGGAAGTCGCAAAGAGCACAAGCACGTGCGCTTCGCCCGGCAGTATCTCCTCCCGGGCGTTGTAGTCCATCATTAGCGCCAACGTTCCCGCCGTCGCAGCCAGAAGCACCAGATCGACTATCCAGCGAAAGTTGTCGACGGCGATGACGCCGACACCAGCAGTTGCGTGAATCACCATGAAGTAGATCACGACCACGGCCGATACGACGCAGACCCAGATGCTCGCAACCCCCACCGTGCGCTGGCGTTGCGAAGACTCAGGGCCCCAGGCAGAAACGAGCATCAGCACCATTCCTCCGACCATCATCACGATGTCCGGAGTGAGCGCTGCGATCAGCTGCATCGATTGCGAAAGATCGAACGCCACGTGCTATTCTCCGCCCCGAAGGGCCGTCTGCGTCGCCGCGCGCGCCGCATTTGTCTGAACGCTCTGGATGACCTGTTCCGCCGATGCTTCTGTACGACGCAGGATAGGTCCAGGGTACACACCGATCCACACCATGCAGATGATTAGCGGCGTCAGCAACCCAATCTCACGCCAGTTCAGGTCTGGAATATGTTCGTTTTCCGGTCTATCAACCTTGTTGAAGAGCACTCGCTGAATCGCTCGCAGGAGATACCATGCTGCGAAAACAATTCCACAGGTTGCGACGATGGCAACGACGGGATAGGTACGGAACGTGCCAATCAGGACCAGGAACTCTCCCACAAAACCGTTGAGGCCCGGCAGTCCGATGCTACTGAATGAAACGAGAGTCAACGCCGCCGCAAACATGGGAACTACTCTCGCTATGCCGCCAAAGTCGGACAGCATGCGTGTATGCCGGCGCTCGTAAATCATACCGACCAGGAGGAACAGTGCGCCGGTCGAAATGCCGTGGTTGATCATCACGAGAATCGCGCCCTGTACACTCTGAACGGAGAGCGCAAAAATACCCAGCATCACAAACCCCAGATGGCTCACCGACGAATATGCGATGATCTTCTTGAAGTCCGGCTGAACCATCGCCACGAGCGCCGCGTAGATGATGCCGATCACTCCGAGAATGAGAATGGTCATGCGCACTGTCGGATTCATCGCGGAGCCGGGAAACAACGGAAGCGCAAATCTCAGGAAACCGAATGTGCCCATTTTCAGCATGATGCCGGCCAGAATCACCGAGCCGGCAGTCGGAGCTTCCGTGTGCGCATCAGGAAGCCATGTGTGAAACGGGAATATTGGGACCTTGACGGCGAACGCCATGAAGAAGGCGCCAAAGAGCCACAACGATTCCTTGGCAGTCAGCGAACCCGATGCGATCAGAGCGTCATAGCTGAAATTCGGAGTCCCCGTGAGCACATCTCGGTTGTGCGTACCGAGATAGATGATCGCCACCAGCATGAGCAACGAGCCGAGCATCGTGTAGATAAAGAACTTCAGGCTCGCGTAGATCCGGCGGTTGCCGCCCCATATACCGATTATCAGATACATCGGTATGAGCATGAGCTCCCACATGATGTACAACAGGAACAGGTCGCGCGTGAGGAACACCCCGAGCATCCCGACCGTGAGCACGAGGAGCGTTGCGAGGTATGCGTGGATGTTGCGCTTGATCGCGGTCCAGCCGCCAAGTATTGCGAGCGGCATCGTAAATGTCGTGAGCAGAACGAGCATCAACGAGATGCCGTCGACACCCAGCGTGAAGCGTACTCCCCACGATGGAATCCACGCGACGTCGAAGCCTGCCTGCCAACCTGGAACGCCGGGAACGAATGACCACCACAGCCCGCACGAAACGATGAACTCGACGATGAACGTCCAGAACGCGATCTGTCGCGCCGGACCCGCGTTGGCATCCGCATCTTCCACGCTGCTGCACGTCGCGCCATGCGCCCACACAAGTAGCGCACCGACAATCGGAATGACCAGCAGAACCGGGAGCACCCACGCGTTGTAGTGAATGCTGGTGAGGAAATCTGTCATTCGTTCATCTTATCTGAAGGAGAAGACGCTCAGGACCACAATTGCACCGAGCGCTATTCCCCACGCGTACACGCTCGTGCTCCCATTCTCTATTCGGGCGCCGATCCAGGCAAAACCGCGTGCGACTGCCGCGGCACCATTGACGAAGAAGGTGTCAATTATTCCGACATCCAACCCACGCCAGAGGACGTTCTTGGCAGTGGCGAATACGGGATGGACAAGCCCTGCTTCATATATCTCATCCACGTAGTACTTCTCGGCCAGCACCTTCTCGAACCCGTGCTCTGGTGGCGATTCGGACTTCGGCACCAGCGTAGACGGCTTGAGCGCAAGAAACGCGATTACGACACCACCGACCGCGATGACAACCGCGATGCCTATAAGCGTGAGCTCCATGCTTTCGGAGGGCTCCAGCATCACGCCGTTGGTCAGGACGCGCGTCGCAGCTCCAACGACCGGGTTCAACCAGCTGTCCAGCCCACCGCGCGGTCCGAGGAAGCCAGCTATGGCCGGGAGGTTCAACCAGCCACCGATGACGCTCAGGATGCCGAGCACCACGATCGGTCCGGTCATCGTCCATGGCGCCTCGTGCATCGCCTTTTGCTCTGCTTCGCTCGCGCGGCTTGGACCGTGGAACGTGTACAGCATGAGGCGCGTCATGTAGACCGCGGTGAGAAGCGCAGCAGCAAGTCCGAGCACATACACGGCAAGTAGAACCGTGTGACCCGACATGCCGAGCCACGTCGCACTGCCGAGTACCGAATCTCCCGCGTGCTCGTATGCCGCATTCAGGATGGAGTCCTTGGAAAAGAATCCAGCGAACGGCGGGATTCCCGATATGGCGAGCGTGGCAATCCACATCATCACCCAGGTGATCGGCATCGCTCGCCTGAGTCCGCCCATGTTTCGCATATCCTGCGCATCAGCATCGCTTCCGCTGTGGTGATACGCCGCGTGCATGGTGTAGATCACTGAGCCGGCACCAAGGAACAGCAATCCCTTGAAGAATGCGTGCGTGGCGAGATGGAAGATTCCGGCGGTGTAGGCACCGACGCCGACGCCGACGAACATGTAGCCCAGCTGCGACACCGTCGAGTACGCCAGGACCTTCTTTATATCCCACTGCTTTATGGCGATCGTGGCGGCGAATAGCGCGGTTATGCCACCCACTACTGCCACCGTAATCGATGCGACCGGCGACATGGAAAACAGGAACGAGCTACGCACGACGAGATACACGCCGGCCGTGACCATTGTCGCGGCATGGATCAGCGCAGATACTGGAGTGGGGCCGGCCATCGCGTCTGGCAACCACACATATAGAGGCAGCTGCGCGCTCTTGCCCGTACAACCGAAGAAAAAGAAGAGACATATCGTCGTGACGAGCGCACCGCCAAACGGCATCGAGCCGGCAGCGGCGGCGACGCCAGTGAAGTCAAGCGTCCCGAGGTTCGCGAACAGCAGAAACATGCCGATCAGCAACCCGACGTCACCGATGCGATTGACGAGGAATGCCTTCTTCCCTGCATCGGCGTTGATCTTATCCTGGAACCAGAAGCCGACCAGCAGATAGGAGCAGAGTGAGACGCCTTCCCAACCGACGTAGAGCAACACGTAGTTGTTGGCAAGCACCAGCAAGAGCATGAAGAAGACGAACAGGTTTAGATACGCGAAGAACCGCGCGTATCCCGGGTCGTCGCCCATGTAACCGACACTGAAAATGTGTATCAGCGTACTCACGCCAGTAACGATCAGTACCATCACCATCGAGAGCTGATCGAGCTGAAATGCAAAATCAAGATGAAGGTCGCCAACCGGGATCCAACTCCAGTACCGCTGTATGAACGGGGTTGGCATATCAACTCCGCGCATTGCGACAAAAATCGCGACGGCGAGGAGGAAGGACAGCAGTATTACTCCGGGTCCCACCAGGGTCGCGATCGCGCGGAACGGAGGGGCGCTATGCGCGTGGCTATCGTCACCGGCTGCGTGCCGCGACGTTCCTGAGCCGGCCGCGTCGGCTTGATGCTCGCCGTGTCCCATGTCGGGATCGGCCGGCCCGATGTGCGCTCGCGATATTAGACTGAGCGCACCGTTGATGATAAATCCGAGCAGCGGTAGCAGCGGTAGCAGCCACATCCACGACGCGACCGTTCCGGCAAGCGGGTTGCCACCAGCGAGAGCCATGCTTTGTGCCTGTATCACCCTTTCATCACGTTGATGTTGCGAAGGTCGACCGTCTGTTTGTGGCGGAAAATCGATATGATGATGGCAAGTCCTACCGCAGCTTCGGCCGCGGCGACGGTCATCACGAACAGCACGAAAATCTGGCCGCCGGTTCCGTAAGCCCGGGACAGCGCGACGAACGTCAGGTTCACGGCGTTGAGCATGAGCTCGACACACATGAAGATGATGATCGCATTACGGCGAGTGAGTACACCCACCACGCCGATGGCGAACAGGACCGCCGAGAGCGCAAGCGATTCAGCGAGCACGCGGCGACTCCTTGCGGCCGAGCATTACCGCGCCCGCAATGGCTACGAGCAGTAGCACGCTGGTGAGCTCGAAAGCGAGTGAGTAATCCTGGTACAGTGGCTTCGCAATCGCGCCCACAGCTCCATACTTCGCCATCTGCTGGCCGAGGTAGTCACGCGGCACGACGAACTTCCCTGACGGTATGCCGGTCGCCGATAGCACGCCGATCTCGGCGATGAGAATGAGTCCGACGACGCCGCCAAGCAGCTTGCCCCATATGCCGCGCACGTCGGTCACGTCGGACGCCTCGCCAAGATTGAGCAGCATGATCACGAAGACGAAGATGACCATGATTGCGCCGGCGTACAGCAACACTTGCATTGCCGCGATGAACTGCGCGTCCAGCATCACGTATTCCGCAGCCAGGCAGAACATCGTTACCACAAGCCACATGGCGGCCGCAACGGGACTCTTGCGCGTGACGAACGTAATCGCCGAGACAATCGCGATTACTCCAAAGAGCATGAAGTGGAACTGGTAGAACAGCCCAAAATTATCCATGCGTTACTCGCCCCTGGGATCTGTAGAGTCCCACAGCGTGGAAACGGGATGCGTCTGCGCCATCAAGCGTTCGAGGTCATACACGTGACCCTCGCGGCTGTACTCGGAGTTCTCATAGTCCTGGCCAACGTGGATCGCATCCTCCGGGCAAACTTCCTGGCAGTAGCCGCAGAATATGCATCGGAATTCGTCAATTTCGAATACGAGCGGATAACGATTGCCGTCCTCGTCCTCGCCTGGTACCAGCTTGATGCAATTGGATGGACACACGCTAGGACAGAGACCACAAGCCACGCATCTGGCCTTGCCGTCCTCCTTGGTCAGCATGCGATGCGTGCCCCGCCACCGCGGCGACAGCTCCCATCTCTTTTCGGGATACTCGATCGTCACCTTTGGCTGGAACATGTGCTTGAGAGTGAGACCCATGCCCTTGAGCGTCGCCTTCACATAACTCGCTTCCGCGACGGGGCGGTTCACCCGCTTGACGGTGATCGCCATTATTTGCCCGCTCCTTCAATGGCCGGCGGCGGCCCGCTGCGAGCGCGAAGCCGCAGTACGCGCGCCTGCTGCGCGCGGCCGTACGCCGGACTGATGAGTTTCCCTTCATCCACCATCACGAACAGCAGCAACAGTACGCAGATATTCTCCATGAGCAGGATGAAACTCTGCATCGGCCCAGCATTGACGCCGACAGCCTGGAGGATGAGCAGCGTCGTCGCCAGTAACGCTATGTAGGCAAGTGCCAACGGGAGCATGACGCGCCAGCCGAGTGACATGAGCTGATCGTACCGAAAGCGCGGCACGGTCCAGCGAATCCAGATGAACACGAACAGGAAGAATCCGATCTTGGTGAGGAAGCAGCCAAGAGTAAGGATTGTCTTGAGCACCGTAAACGGCGCAGCGTTATCCCAACCGGTGAACGGAATGTCCCAGCCGCCGAGAAACAGCGTGGCCATCAATGCGCTCGCCGTGACCATGTTGGCGTACTCGGCGATGAAGAACAGCGAGAATTTCATCGCGCTGTACTCGGTGTGGTAGCCAGCAACCAGCTCCGATTCAGCCTCGGGCAAATCGAACGGCACGCGGTTGGTCTCCGCAAGCGACGCGACGATGAAAATCAGGAACGCTGTCGTGAGGTTGAAGACGTTCCACATACTGTGCGCCTGTTGACGGATGATCTGACTCATCGACACGTTGCCGGCGAGGAGGATCACTGGAATCGTCGACATGCCGAGTGCGACTTCGTACGAGACCATCTGCGCACTGGACCGCAGACCACCGAGGAAGGAGTACTTGTTGTTGGACGCCCAGCCGGCAAGCACGACTCCGTAAACGCCTAGTGAAGCAATCGCGAGAATGAAAAGAAATCCGACCGGCAAGTCGGCAACGACGAGATCGACACGTCCCCAGCGCGTTGGCAGCGGCGATCCGAAAGGTATCACACACCACACGAGAAGCGCCGGAATGAATGACAGAGCGGGCGCCATGCTGAAGAGTGGTTGCGACGCGTTACCGGGCTCGGTTTCTTCCTTCATGAAGTTCTTGACGCCGTCCGCAGCTGGCTGGAGCCAGCCTCCACGCCCCCCAACTCTGTTGGGACCATACCTGCCCTGAATCCAGCCTGAGATCTTTCGCTCGGCCAGTGTCAACAGCGCCGCCGCCACCATGTAGACGGTGAAGCCGATGATGAGCTTGATGATGGAGAAGACGATGTACGTCGTGTAGCCCGTAATCGGTGCCTGTGGATCGACGACCTGGAGCAACGAATGCATTGGAATCATCGCGTAGCTCCGGCAAGCAGCAGCCCGCGCACGCCCAGCGCATCGTAGTTCATCGCGCCGAATTCCGGGACTTCTGATGCAAGCGCAGCGAACACTTCGCTTGCGAGGTAGTAGGCCGTCCCTTTCCCAAGAGCGGTTAGAACGTCTCCTACGACCCACCAGCTTGGACGAGCCATTCCTGGTGCCGCCTTCGCCTGAAAGAAGCGCTGCACGCGTCCACGCAGATTCGTGAACGTCCCGTCTTCTTCGGCGTAGTTCGCGATGGGAAGCACGATTGCGGCGGTGCGGAGATTCTCCGGAAGGTTGGTACCGATGACGATGATCGCGCTTGCAAGTGCAAGCTGTGCCGGCGTAATGCCCGACGCGTCCGCATCAGCGACAACGAGCAGGTCGCCCGCTGCGAGCCCATCGAACGGCGAGTTGGAGCGCTTGAATCCAAGCGCCGAAGCGCCTGCCCCATTGGCTGCGCGGTCGGCGCGAAGTGACAGGTCCTTCACTCCTGGCAGCGGAGCTTCGGAACCCGTGGGCACCGCAAAAACTCCGGCGCCTCCGTTGGCGCGAATCAGCCGAGAGAGTAGAAATAAGGTCTCGTTGGACAGATTCGGCGAGGCCGCAACGAACACGCGCTTGCCATCAAGAAGCGCGGCGGTGGTCGCAATCGCAACATCCCAGCGCGCCGCGACCAGCGACTCCCCGTGACGCACGAGCGGCACTTCGATGCGATCCTGGCGGTTGATCCAGCGATAGTCCAGCCGCCCCACGTCGCACATGAAATATTCGTTGACGTCCTCGTTCGGGCGCGGACGGAGCCGCACGACGGTATTGTCGCGGGTGTCGATCGACATGTTGCAGCCCTGACTGCAGCCCGGGCAGATCGAAGGCGCGTGATCCAGTTCCCACGACCGCGCCTTGTTGAGTGAATCCTTGGACAGCAGCGCGCCAACTGGGCACAGGTCGATGACGTTGCCGGCCCACACATTCGTCAGATCCTTGCCTTCGAACTTACCGATCACAGCGCGATCACCGCGCTCCTCGACGTTCAGAACAGTGTCCTGTGCGATCTCATCCATGAAGCGGACGCAGCGCGTGCACAGGATGCAGCGACTCGTGGTGTACAGCACGTCGCCGCCGAAATCTTCTACTGGATGGAAGCGCTTGGGATCGCGCAGCCGCGACTCATCCGGACCTTCCTGATATGTAAAGTCCTGCAGCTCGCACTCGCCCGACTTGTCGCAGATCGGACAGTCGAGCGGGTGATTGATGAGGAGCATCTCGAGCACGCCCTTGCGCGCCTCGAGAGCCTTGTCAGTGTAGATGTGTACGTTCTGGCCCTCGGACACCGCGGTCGCGCATGCCGGTGCGAGCTTCGGCGCCTTTTCGACGTCTACAAGACACATGCGGCAATTGCCGGCGATCGACAGGCCAGGATGATAGCAGTAGTGCGGAATAAGCACGCCCGCACGTTTGCCCGCTTCCAGAATCGACATGCCTTCCGGAACGGAAACGGGGCGTCCCTCAATGGTGAGGTTCACCATCTTGGGCTGCGTAACTGCCGTTGTCGGCTCAGCGCTCGTGGCCATCTAGGCTACCGCCGCCGTAACAGGGTGAAACGTCGGCTTCTTGATCAAGGCTTCAAACTCCGAACGGAACTTGTTGATGCCAGATACGACCGGAACGGCGCACGAATCGCTCAGCACGCAGATCGTCTTGCCGGTCATGTTATCGGCGATACTGAAAAGCGTATCGAGATCTTCAGCGGTACCGTCGCCGTCTCTGATCCGCTCCATGATCTTGGTCGTCCACGCAGTACCTTCGCGGCACTGTGTGCATTGCGCACAGCTCTCGTGCGCAAAGAATCGGGCTGCCCGAGCGATCTGCTTCACCATGTTCTGTTGGTCGTCGAACACTATGACGCCGCCGGAGCCGAGCATCGAGCCCTGCTCGACGAACCCTTCGTAATCCATCTTGGTTGCTTCGGCCTCTTCCATCGTCTGGATCGGCACGGATATGCCACCGGGGATTACCGCCTTGAACTTGCGTCCAGGCAATGGGCCACCGCAGAGATCGTACAGAAAATCCTTGAACGAGAAGCCCATCGTGACTTCATAGTTCCCCGGTTTGGCGATGTTGCCGCAAACCGAGAACAACTTGGAACCGGTGCTCTTGGGACTGGCGAGCGACATCCCCTTGTACCAGTCGGCGCCGTGCACGATGATATGCGGAACGGCAGCTAGTGTCTCGACATTATTGATTGTCGTCGGTTGCGCAAAGACACCAGATACGGCCGGAAACGGCGGCTTGATGCGCGGATTGCCGCGACGGCCTTCGATGGAGTTCATCATCGCCGTCTCTTCGCCGCAGATGTACGCTCCGGCACCCTTGTGGACGACAACGTCGATGCGCTTCCCCGAACCCATCGCGTTCTTGCCGATGATTCCGGCGCCGTACGCATCGCGCACCGCTTCGCGCATCCGCATCAACGGCTCCGTGAACTCGCCGCGAATGTAGATGTAAACGGTCTCTGCTCCGATCGCATAAGCGCCGATCGCGCAACCTTCCACAAGCGCGTGCGGCGTCCAGCGCATGATCTCACGATCCTTGAACGTACCAGGCTCGGATTCGTCAGCGTTGCAACACAGGTAATGTGGCTTCCCGTCGCCGGGTTTCATGAACGACCACTTGATGCCCGTCGGGAAACCGGCGCCGCCGCGTCCGCGAAGGCCCGATGCCTTCACAACATCGACTATTTCGGCAGGCGTCATTCCCAGTGCCTTCTGAAGACCGTCGTAGCCGCCGCGCTTGCGCCAGCCGTCCAGTCCAGTCGCGTCATGGTCGCCGAAGTATTGCGAGAGAATCGGCGTCTCGCCCACGTGCGACGGATGCGGATATCCCATTACTTGAGTCCTGCCAGAATCTCGGGAACGCGAGCGGCCGTGACCGACTCCACGACATCCTCGTTGATCATTACCGGAGTCGCGAAGCCGCATGCACCAAGGCACTCGACTTCGATAACCGTGAAGCGGCGGTCGGCCGACGTGATGCCGAGATCGCTGCACCCTGTGTGCTGCAGAAATGCCGCGACTACATCTTCGGCGCCGCAGATGTTGCACGGGGTCGTGGTGCACACCTGGA
>JBDTIP010000137.1:0-5170 GCA_039936295.1 Gemmatimonadaceae bacterium | reverse complement strand
GCATCAGCCCACTCCGTTTACTACGAGCCATACTCCAACCACCGGTTCGTTGCATCCAGCACGGCCAGTACCGACGCCGTCTCCGCACTATCACTCACTTCGCACGTTCCGGCCAGCAATCGAACCTCTCGGCCATGCCGCACCGCAACGCCAACGAAGATGAACTTCCTGTCAAAAGCTTCGAATACTCGCACACCCTCAAGGCCGAACTGACGGTCCTTCGCGTCCGCGTCTCCGATTGCGAGACACGCTGCACGCGCCGCCAACTCGAGACGCGCACGATCACCATCAACCCCTCGCGCCTCGCCGATGAACGATGTACCGTCCTTGACCAGAGAAACGCGGCACGACACGCCGCGCGCCCTCGACCCGCGCACCTCCACATCCTCGAAATAGATGCGGCGGCGGGGACCGTCCAATCCTGCCGGAGGCGTGTAAACACCCATTCCCTCAGTATCGGCAGCGGCCCGACTTTTAGAAGCAGCAATCGGCGACGGAGTCGACGTGGGTGCTGGCTTTTTCGGCAGTGGCGGCGGTGCCTCGCTCACGGCGGCAATCGAGACCCTGCGATGGTCTATGCGTAGTCCCAGGTGCGCGAACAAAGCACTCTCTACATTGCGCACGGTCTGCTTGGCGGGAACCTCGGATGTCGTCAGAATGTGAACCTCCTGAATCGACCCTTCCCCGTTATCCACAACGCGCACGGACACTACGCCCGGAAGCGTGCGGATCAATTCTTCGGCTTGCTCCCCGAGCCGAGCGGGCGTCACAAATGTAGTCACGCGAATAAGGAACTAAAGTTTGGCTACGCGAAGCGAATCATCGCCCCGCACGAGGCCACCAGCCAAGATGACCCCCCAGACACAAGCCCGCCAACCGAGGAAGCTTTATCCCTCTGTTGACGGCCCTGACAAAGTGCGGCCAGGTGACGGTTTAGGCAATAGTGGCGTAGCCGTCGGGGATCTCGTAATCGCGAAGTTTTCTATAAAGGGTCCGCTCGCCTATCCCCAAAAGCTCGGCAGCTCGGCGTCGATTGCCGCGAGTTTCCCGTAAGGCTGCCTCGATTGCCCCCCTTTCGATCTCCGCCATGGTCATCCCGGGCGTCACGGTCAGAACATTTGGTGCCGGAGGCCGCTCCGGCTCGATGGCGCTGGCCAGCGACTGAGCCTGAATTTCTCTCGCGGGCGGCGGCGAACCGCCGACGGCAGTTTCGTCCATCCGGCGCCGAAGCTCATCGAGCTGGAGTCGCAATTCCACCAGACTGTGGACGATGAATTCGAGCTCCCGGCCTCCAGCGGTGCCGCCTCCGTCTCCTCCGCGGACCATCCCTAACGGTATCCGCACCGGGAGAAGACTCGACGTTTCCCGCACCTCCGCCGGGATATCGGACGCTGTTATCTCGCGCCCCGGGGCAAGCACGACCATGCTCTCGATCAGATTCTTCAACTGCCGAACATTCCCGGGCCATGCGTAGTCGGTCATTATCTGCATCGCATCGGCAGCGATCCCGTGAAACGGCCGCTCGTGCTGTGCCGAGAACTGCCGCACGAACCTGCGAACAAGTAACGGGATGTCGGCCCGTCGTTCGCGTAATGGCGGTAGGTAGATGCTGAGGACGTGCAGCCTGTAATAGAGGTCCGACCGAAAGCGCCCCTCTTCCACCAGTTGCCGCAACGGCTGATTGGTCGCGGTTACAACGCGCACGTTCACCTTTATCGGCGACGTACCACCAACGCGCGTCACCTCCCGCTCCTCCAGTACGCGCAACAGTTTTACTTGTGTGTCCGGCGGAACGTCGCCGATCTCGTCCAGGAACAGCGTACCGGTATCCGCGAGCTCGAAACGGCCAATGCGACGCTCAGCAGCGCCCGTGAATGCCCCCTTCTCGTGGCCGAATAGCTCGCTTTCGAGCAATGTCTCTGGGAGCGCCCCCACATTTACGGCGATAAACGGCCGCGCGCGACGTGGGCTCAGAGAATGAATCGCTCTTGCGACGAGCTCCTTGCCCGTGCCGCTCTCTCCCTCAACGAGCACTGTGCTCGTTACAGGCGCCATCTGCTCTACCTTTACTAGCACTTCCCGAATCGCATCTGACTGACCTACAAGCCCGGTTGACTCCGCGAGGCGGCGACGCTCCAGCACGCGTTTGACGGCGTCGAACAGATCGTCCGTCACCACAGGCTTGGTGTAGACATCAACGAAGCCGGTCTCCCGGAGCCGCTCAATGAGTTGCGGGTCCGCGACATCGGCCAGACCGATCACCGCGGTGCCTTCCCACAACTGATCGCGCACAACCTGGCGCACGGCTGGATCGGCGATGTTACCAGTAAGGACAATCAGCTCGGGCCTCGTCCTCCGCACCTCGCTCGCAAGGTTGTCGACCGCGGAGACAACCGACGTCGTGATGCCTGCAGCCTCGAGCATCGCGTTGAGCCGGACTGCGGGCTCGACGTCCGCGAGTGTTATGAGCACTGTCGCACCACCACTACGAGCCATCAGCACCCCAATGCTCCGTCACCCTTCCGCCAAGAATGTCGCACGCGTGATTCACGATGGGCTCCAACATGGCGAGTCCATCACGCACTCCACCCGGCGATCCCGGGAGATTCACAATCAGTGTGCCTGCACGCACACCGGCAACCCCGCGCGACAGCGACGCACGCGGAAATCTCGTCGCCTGATCGCGCAGCCGCTGTCCGAATCCGGGCGCCTCCGCGCTGATAACGGCGCGCGTCGCTTCTGGCGTGACGTCGCGCCTCGACAGACCGGTGCCCCCGGTGGTCAGCGCAAGATCGCAGGACACCGAGTCGCAAGCAGCGAGCAGTGCACGCACAATCTCCACCGAATCGTCGGGACAACACACGCGCGACACGACGGTGTCGCCGCGCGCGAGCGCCCACTCCGCTATCGTGTCACCGGACAGGTCGGTGCGCGTGCCGCGCGCGACGGAATCCGATACGGTAATGATCGCGATCTTCAACGATGCGACGCGTTCTTGTAGAATGGCACCTTCTGCACTACGGCTGGCAGCCGCTTGCCGCGAATCTCCACCTCGAACTCGGTGCCTTCGTTGGCGGCGTCGAGCGGCAGATACGCCATGCCAATCGCAATGCCGAGTGATGGGCTCATCGTTCCGCTTCGCACCTCGCCACTCGGCAACCCGGCGCAGAACACTGGATAACCATGCCGCGGAAATGCACGGTCCGGCATTGTGAATCCAATAAGCTTGCGTGGAATCCCGGCGGCCTTCTGCGCTTCCAGCACTGCCTTCCCGACGAAGTCACCCTTCTTCATCTTCACGAGCCAGCCTAGGCCAGCCTCGTACGGTGTGGTCCCGTCGTCGATATCATTGCCGTACAGCGCCATTCCCATTTCGAGCCGAAGTGTGTCTCGTGCGCCGAGTCCGGCTGGGACTACAGTGCCATCACTCATCAGCGCATTCCACATCTCGACCGCGCGGCTCGCGTCGAAGTACAGTTCGAAGCCGTCCTCACCGGTGTAGCCGGTACGCGACAGGATCACGTTCGGAATATTCGCAACCGTGGCGAGCTCGAAATGATAGTACGCAATGTCGTCGAGCCTGACATCAGTGAACTTCTGCATCACCGCCTGTGCATGCGGTCCCTGCAAGGCCAGCAGCGCGATACTATCGCTCACATCCTCGATACTGCACTCGAACCGATTGATGAACGAGCTGATGTGCGCGAGATCCTTGTCCTTGTTCGACGAGTTCACGACCATCATGAGATGATCCGGGAATCGATACACCAGGCAATCATCGACTATGGTACCACGCTCGTTCAAAATGGTCGAATATTGTGCCTGCCCCACGGACAGTGACGCCACATCGTTGGTAGTCACGTAGTTCGCAAAGTCTATCGCCTGCGGACCGGTGATGAGAAACTCGCCCATGTGGCTTACATCAAACAGTCCGACGCTCTCGCGCACCGCCTTGTGCTCGACGGTGATTCCACTCGAATACTGCACAGGCATCTCGAAGCTGGCGAAAGGTACCATTTTGGCGCCGAGCAACAGATGCGTGTCATATAACGCCGTGCGCTTGCTCAAAGCTTCTCTCCTCCCATTAGTACCGCCATGATCGCCTTTTGAATGTGCAGCCGGTTCTCGGCTTCATCCCACACGTGGCTTTGCGGTCCGTCGATTACGTCTGCGCTGACTTCTTCGCCGCGATGCGCAGGGAGGCAGTGCAGGAAGATCGCGCCTTGGGCCGCACGCGCCATGAGCGCAGAATCGACACAGAAGCCTCGGAACGACTTCTCCCGAATCGCCTGCTCCTCTTCCTGGCCCATCGATGCCCAAACGTCGGTTGTGACAACGTCGGCACCCGTCGTGGCCTCGCGCGGGTCGCGCACAAGCGAGACCTTCGATCGAGTTCGCGCGCGCGCAAGAATCGCAGCGTCGGGATCATATCCTTTTGGACATGCAAGCGCCAACTCGAATCCAAGTACGTATGCGGCGTTTAGCCAGGAGTTGGCCATGTTGTTGCCGTCACCGATCCACGCGACCTTTCGGCCTGTGATACCGCCAAGCTGCTGTCGCACCGTGAGTATATCGGCGAGAACCTGACATGGGTGCAGCAGGTCGGTCAGCCCATTAATTACCGGTACAGTCGCGTCGCGAGCGAGCGCCTCCACATCAGCGTGCGCAAATGTGCGAATCATTATTCCGTTTACGTAACGCGACAGTACCTTCGCAGTGTCGGCGATCGGCTCGCCCCGGCCGAGCTGGACGTCGCGCGGCGACAGGAAAAGCGCATGGCCGCCAAGTTGGTATGTGCCAACCTCGAATGAGACGCGTGTTCGCGTGGAAGCCTTCATAAAAATCATCGCCAGCGTCCGACCCGCGAGCGGTGTCTTGTCATACGTCCCGGCGCGCATCGACTCCGCCAGTACGAATAGCGATTCGAGTTCTGATGCGGAAAAATCTGGTATGGCGAGAAAGTCGCGGTGCTCTTTTGTCATGTATCGCAAAGTCAGTGGAGGATTACCGGTCGAGCATCATCAAACCTAGCGAAGTCACGTGGTCGCGCGAACGATCGTCGTGAAGCTGGCCGACACCACGCGGCGGCCGTCGACCGTTGCCAGGCCGCGGAGCTTCGCGATACCACGTCTGAAACTCGCAAGCTCGACGGCGAGCACGATCGTGTCGC
>JBDTIP010000136.1:0-3108 GCA_039936295.1 Gemmatimonadaceae bacterium | reverse complement strand
GTAGTATCACCGATCGCGAGCGTTTCCTGCCGGCTGTAACCGAACTCTTCGAGCGCAAACGTCACAACCTTTGGATCGATACGAACGACGCGCATGCGGCCGAGCGGTGTGCCGACCTTTACGCGGTACTGCTCCTTTGTGCCGAGGTCGCGGAGAACCGCGACGGAATTCTGGCCAAGAGGGTCGAATGCAATTGTGGTGAGCCGCAGGTCCGAAATCGTTGGGCGAATCTCGCTGCTTCGTACAAGCGAGACGAACGGATCGCGGCGGCCGGCCGGATCGTACTGAAAGACTTCGCGATTGAAGGACACTGTGCTGACGCTGTCCTTGGACGGAGTAGCCGCGCCACGTTTCACCGTTTGCGCGCTCGCGGCACCGCTTGCGAGAAGCAACAGCGCCAGTGCCATGACGACTCCGGCGGCAATGGCGAGTGGATGATTGGTGATCCTGCCATGCTTACGCGTTGTCATCGGGCCCTCTGGTCAGGAACGAGTGGGCCCGTTCTTGCGACATATGTCTGAAGCTGAAAGGTCGCATCGAGCAGTGACTCGCCAGCCTTCTGGTGGGACTTGTCATTGATGCCTACATGCGGCTTGAGATCGAGCCCTAGTGGTGCCATGATGCGATTGAGCGAGCCGACATTGGTGAGGAACTCGGCGAGCTCGTGGTAACCGCCCATGACCGACACCTTGTAGCGATACGTGTCGAACTGGCCGCCCTGAATCACGGGAACTGGCTCGACCGAGGCGAGGTCAAGACCGACGCGCCGGGCAGCTGTAGACACGTTGGCGAGCAGCGATGGGACCTCGTTGGACGTCGGCACGAGCTCGCGCATCATGTCGAGGTTGGACTGATACTTTGCGGCTTCGTTCTGGAGTTGCTGGACCGTGCCGCGCGCGATGGCAACCCGCGCCTGGCGGTTATTAGTCTCGACCGTGTCGACGTGTGCACTCAGCGCCGCGATGGACGCGACTTGCGGTGTATAGCGAAAGTACCAGAACGCCGCAGCGAGCAGGATCGCTACAACGCCGACCCCCACAAGCGCCTGTTCGCGCTGCGTCATGTTTGCGCCGATGGCCATCCTAGTGTACCGCTATTGAAAGTGGGATCGTCCGGACCACGGTCGGCGGGGGAATTTCCGACTCCGCCTCGAGCTGGAATTCGGTGACTTCCTTACTATCGGAAGTGACCAGATCCGAGCGCGTGAGCTGGACGTTTTTTATGAACGGTGATGCCTCGAGGTTCTTCATGAACTGAGTGAGTGCCTGCACATCGACCGTCTGACCAATAATCCTGAAGGTCACCGTGTTTGCCGTGCCGTTGAATAACGAGTCAGCGTGTGACTGACGGGCCGCAGCAGCGGTTGTAGCCGTGCGCTTGACGGCTGACTTTTTGGCACTATCCGCCTTGGCCTTTCCGGCTGCGGAAGTGTCGTTGGAGATGCCCGCGGTGGTAGTGACCGGACTCGTCTGTGTGACCGCCGTCAGCCATGTGTATTGGGGCACGGCCAGATTGATCGCCTCGAGAAGATGCGGCCAGGTATAGCGCGAATCGTCGATAGACTTGATGATCGCAAGCTCCTGGTATACCGAGTCGCGGGCGGTTTCCGCGTGCGAGCGCGCCGTGAGGACGGCAGCAAAACGCGCCGAATCGGTAGAGGCCGCTGACTCACGAACCGCGACGGCTGATTGCTGCCTGGACTGGTACAGATACATCCCTGTGATCGCGCCAACGCCGATAACGACTCCGGCGACCGCGAAGATCAGATACTTGTCCTTTAGATTCGCAGCGAAGTTGGCTATGGCAGCGCCGGGTGCGAAGTTGATGCTGCTCCGCGTCGTCCGCTTGGCGCCTGGAAGAAGATTGATCTCTATCATGACGCCTTCCGTAGACCCAGGCCGACCGGCAGCATCAGAAGAGGGGCGATCTCATCCACCGTGAATTCCGAGAGAGCGCCGTCACGCACGTGAAGATTCGCGAGCGGATTTGCGTACTCTACCTTGAGATGCAGACGGTTGCCCAAGAGATCGGCAAGACCGGGAACTCGCGAGCCGCCTCCGCAGATGTAAACCGCGCGAACTTGCGGCGCGCCGCGTGCCGAAGCGGCCAGAAACGCTGCGGCGCGCTCGACGCCAACTGCGATCTCCTCACCGCGAGCCTCCAACACCGAATCAAGCTGCGGGTTGCGGTCGAAGCCGCGCACCATTCGCTCTGCTTCGCCCGCGGCGAGCCCGTGATTGCGCTGCAGGTCTTCCTGGAAGCGGCGTGTTCCGACGGCTAGATCGCGCGTCAGAATGGGAACGCCGTTATCGAGCACGTTGACGTTCGTAATCTCATTGCCCACATTGACCAGCGCTACGGCACCGCGCATCGCTTCCGGGTGGTTCAGCTCAAATGCGTTGTGCAGCGCAAAGGCGTCGACATCGACGACGCTCGGCGTGAGTCCAGCCTCGCTCAGTATTCGCAGCTTTGCGTCGACCAGCTCACGCTTCGCGGCTACGAGGAGGACGCTCATTTCTTCGGGATTGATGTCGCCGTCATCTTCGAGCACCTGGAAATCGAGCTCGACTGATTCGACGTCTGGAACGTGCTGCTCTGCTTCCCAGCGCATGAGCTCGCGGGCCTGCTGCTGTTTGACGCGCTCAGTCTGAATGCGCTTTATGATGACGTCGCGACCTCCGACGGCGGTGACGACTTCGCTAGTCTGTACGCCGGCGTTCCCCATAGCTTCCTGAATCGCTTCGGATACCAGCCGTGGGTCCATCACCTCGCCCTCGACTATCGCGTCGGGGAGAAGTTGGGCAACAGCTACTTTGACGAGCTCCGGTACACCGCGGGCGTGATCCATGATCACGACCTTGATCAGGCCGGAGCCGATGTCGAGACCCACTGTTGTCTTGTTGCGGCCAAAAAAAGACATGCGACTCCATCATGAGTTCGGACGGGAAGTCCGTTACGCAACTCTTATCGAGGTCAATACGACTGGTTGCCCCAAAAGGTCACGTTCAGAACAGCTCCGCCCAGGCGCGTAAGGGTACCGGGTGTAGCGCAGGGTCCGAAGAATCGTGCGGGATGAGTAGCGTCATCCCCACCCGATGGCGGGCGACC